>JAFUIW010000012.1 GCA_017473945.1 Methanobrevibacter sp.
GATTTTAGTAAAATCTCTGAATTTAAAACATTATCTCCAATAATAATCAGGGATACAAAACAAATTGATGGACAAGAAAAAAGAATTGATTTGCCTCCAAATGATAAATTTTTCAAGGGCATTAAAAACAATTTAATTAAAAAATATTGTATTTTTAATGATATCAATAATACTGACAAACAAATCAATGTTTTCTCTGAAATGGCAAATGTAAAACGAAAAAGAATCACTATTCCAAAAGGACCCAATACAACTTATCACAGAGCATATATGATGGATTTAATCCTTGAAGGAGATTTAGATTTGATTGAATTTGCATATGATGTGGGAGTTGGAGAAAAAAACTCCATGGGCTTTGGAATGCTAAAATATATTGAACCCAAAGAATGAATTATTTTCCAATCCTTTCTTTCAAATAAGCCTGAAGCAACATATCCTCACAGTAAACATAACAACCCTTCATTCCCCTAGTCATCAATGTACGATAAGTATTTTTTATTATCTCATCTGCAACTTTCAAAGCCTCTTCAGGATTTTCCTTATGCATCTTCTTTATTCCAAACAAAGACTTGTCCGTTCTTGCACGTTGATTGAAATCCGTCACTATATGCTCCCCATCAAATCTCATGTCATTTCCAATAATTACCCCAACATAATCAAATTCAAGACCCTGTGAAGTGTGAATGCAACCGATCTCATTAACTGAATCCTCATCTATAGCCCATGTGTCTGAATTGCCCAAATTCCAGCTCATTGAAAAGTCATCGATTACAATGTCATGAACATCTGAATCGTTTTTGCCTTCCTTTATCCAGTTCCAGCAGTATCCTGCAAGCAGCCTCGCATTGTTGTTAGTGTTTTTCTCAAAAATCAACTCCTTCAACTCAGATGGAGAATCAACTACTCTAAAATCATAATCAAAGTCAAACCCGTCGAAGTTTGCTGTCTCTTCGATTTCCAGCACATCATTCAGCCATGACAGGTATCCGTCTGATCCGTTGCATCTGAACTGTGATTCAAGTTTGATATGTTCAATTTCAGCATCAAAGTATTCACCAAATTCACAAATAGCTTCAATGCTGCCGTAGTCCTTCAGGGAAATCTTCTGGTGCTTGTCTATGAAAAATACACTGAATTTTGAAGCATTTATTATCTCCTTAACCTGATTTTCACCCAGATTTCCAAACAAACCTGATTTTTCATTGAGACGATGAGCCTCATCGACAATTATCGCATCGAACTCGTTGAATGATGACTGTGTGAATGAGCCTGAACCCTTAAACAGGTTCTTCAGATAGCTTAAGGAATGCTTTCCTCCCCGAAGCTTTTCATAAAACACGTTACGTGGAGCCGAATTCTTGGTGACATAAAGTGACACCATATCATCTGCCATGATATCCACCAGCAAATTGATTGCCACAACGGACTTACCGGTTCCGGGACCACCTTCAACAATCAAAACACGTTTCTTGTCATCCAAATAGCTTTCACGAGCCATTTTCAATGCAAGCTCATATGCAATCTTTTGCTCATCAATCATGACAAACTCCCTATTTCCATCAAGCATGCTTGAAAGGGTGTCCTGCAGCTTTTTGGAAGGTCTGATTTTACCGCTGTCAATCCTGTACAATATGTTTGAGCTGTCTCCGTATTTGACATATCTCTTGATGAAATCCCTGAGTTTCAGCACATCCCTTTTGCCGTAGAGCGGTGCCTCATCATAATATGGCTTGTAGATTTCATCCTTTAAAGGGTCATCGCTTTTGAAGTCATAGTTGTGAAGATAGGCACATGGAAAAAGACCTATTTCATCTTCTTCAACCGTTTCATTGAAGTTTTTTATAAGTGATGCATATGACCATACCTGATAGGAGGGATGGGTGGTTTCACGCACTCCTCCTCCGAGAAATGTCCTGACGACACCATCCTTACCGTCAACCTTCTCTGCGGAATCCCACTGCTTTAGCTCGATAATGACAACGGAATCGTCCTGAAATCTGTCGAGACCGGTTAAAATAAAATCTATCCTTTTGGATGTTGTAGGGATGGTGAACTCAATCGCCACACCGCAGTCTTCAGGAATCTCAGAATCGTTCAGAACCTTGTACATGTACTCCATTGAGTTTTCCCATGACCTGATCTGTGACTTGGCGGACTTGCCAATCTTTTCCTTATAGACATCATATATCTCATCAGTAATTGATCCAACCAATACAGAATCGCAGAACTCTTGCTTTGTTGCTTCATAGACTATCATTTTAAAACTCCGTATACTTCAGTGCATTTCCCCTTGACTTTTCGACAGGGTATTTTTTTGCATTCTTTTCCATCTTATCAAGAATTATTTCCTTAATGTCCAAATCCAGTGCATCTGCCATATACATGCAATAGATTAAAACATCAGCAAGCTCTTCTCCAACTTCAGTAATGTTATATTCTTTTCCCCACTGAAAATGCTCCAGAAGTTCAGCAGCTTCAATTGAAATCGATTTTGCAAGATTTTCGGGAGTGTGAAATTTTTTCCATTCACGTTCCTTTTGAAATTTGAGTAATTCAGGCAGTAATTTATTCATAAACAAACCTTCAGATTATTATATAAATATTTTATCTACTTAGCAATATTTACTTATTTCTAAAAAAAAGCATTACATAACTATAACTGATGAAAACGTGACAACATAATTATTATCATTTCAAAATTTCTAAAACCATATTCTAAATAAAGAAAATAAAATTAATGGATTACTTTATGAATTTAAAACCAGATTTTCAATAGAAGACCTTAAAAAAAATATATAACTCATTCAACATTATATTTAATTTCTTTCATCCGATTTTTCTCATAAAACGAACATATTATGTTTAACCCTCACTCAAATCAGTTTTGCAATAACCCACTCATTAAAAAGGATACATTGCACTTCCGCCTGTCTTGATTTAGTATTTTTAATGTCTGTTGCACTGCTGACTTCCTTAATCACAGTATACTCGTTGTTTGCAACATAACCTACCTTTCGCCGTTGATTTCAACACGTATCGCATCCCTGTCATGAGGATTATTAAGTTCGCTAATCAAATCAACAACTGTTCCTTCGCTGAACGGCTCAAAACCTTGATAATAATGAATTCCTGTAATGTTGATGTATGTTTCGTGTTTTTTTAATTTTTCGAGCTGTTTTTCTGCTATATCGACTTTATCATAATCTTCATATGCAAGAGCATTGCAGATTTTTGCCTTTACGGGATTGCCCAGCAAGTTTAGAATGTCAGCTTTAACTTTCAAATACGGACCGTGGTCGCAATCCTGAGGAAGTATCCTTAATGCATCATTGATCAGGTCCAGGTCATGAGATGTTATACTTCTAACAATCACGCTGATTTCCAGTTTGTATCTGATAAATGTTGCCTTTCTTATATAGTAATCACCAGTTGGGTGAAGCTTGATGGCTGAATCTATCAGAATAATCGCTTCATCACACATTCTGTCCTCTTCATATATCTCCCATGATATCTGGGATATGTAACGTGCATTTGTTTCATCACCATTAGCCTGTCTTGAATGAAGAAAACGACTAATCGCCCGTTTCAGTTCATTGCGGTATTTTTCTTCAGGACTATTCTTTCGAAGCACTTTATATGACATAGTGATGAAATGGGACACTCTTGCATAATATTTCAAATGGGAAAGATTGATGTTTTTATCTTCCAGTATTTTCAGGGTCTCTTCATATGCATCAGCGGCCTCGCCATAGCGCTCCCTTCAAAATAAAAAATCGCCTTTCATTGCAATATACTTATAGGAATCATAATTTTCAGCTGATGTGCATCTCATCCAGTAATCCTCTGCCGATACAAAATCACCCATTGCCTCATATTCATCTGCAATGCATGACAGCACCTCAAAGTTTGTAACAGACCCGTATTGTCTCAATACTTCCTTGTAAAATTTTATTGCACCTGAATGGTCTCCATTTAGGGAACATGCCCTTGCCAGACTATAATAGTCAAATGAACCGCCATAATCTCCGTTTTGAGATTCCACACCATCAGGATATTTATAAGGGTCATATGTATATGGCCCCTTGGGCGGCACGATGCCCCCGCAGTGACTGCAGACCTCCTCTCCAAAAGAATTGCACACCAATGATGTGCGGTTGGAATATCCAATCCCCCTATAGCATGAACAGTATCTCACCATAAAAGTCACCTTGCATTTTTCATTTCCCTTAATTGTCCGGACAGATTGGAGAATGTTCCGTCACGGCTGCATCTTCGTGAAACCTCACCGTCACCGCCATGGTGGTCTGCCCTTTCAATGTAAGTGTAAACCGTTACAATTTCTTCAAAGGTCAGTTTTTCCCGTGACAGATCCAGAAGACCTGTTTTGGAATACTTCTCTTCCATCCTGTCCATATTTTCCAGATAGTCAAAATCAATTGCCATTGCCCGGCAGTTTGGACATCTCAAATCCCCTTCAATGAGATTTTCGCCGCAAAATGGACATTTCATGTTAAACACCTCTTAATGTTAAATTCATATCTCCACAAGGACATTATATTTCATGTTATAATATCGGATTTACTGTTAATTAAATTGGATGTATGATTTTTATTTTAATTTTGCATGAAGCACCATGACATTAACGACAACATCAGATGAATTTGATTTAAATTTTCCATCGACATATAATGAACAGGTTTTAAAGAGAAAAATTCAATAATTTTTTAGCTAATCATATCCCTGAGACTCCAGATACTCATCGATTTTATCATCGTCACCGTATTCGTAGTGGTCATAATACCAGTCGGAATTGTTTTTGACAATTATATCCGGAGAGTCGTCAACACCGCCGTAATGTGAAGACCCGCCTGAGGAATATGAACCTCCGTCACCATGATAACCAGAACCGGAATCATCCGAATAAAGACCATGCGACATAAGAGAACCTGCACAACCAAGCACCGCCAAAATCAATATAACGCAAACGATTAAAATGGGCAGTTTTCGTGATTCCCGATGCCACCTTCCCAAATCCCCAATCAAATCGGGACTGGAATTTCCATTTGCATTACAGACATCAGTGTATGCGGCATAAAACGAATACACCCAAACCATAACTGCTAAAAGGGAAAATATGTTTACAAACACTCCAAGACTTAAGAATATGATTCTGATTGCCAGTATCCTTATTCCCTTGTCTGTTTTACCGGCATAAATTGAACCGAGACCTGAAAAAATGAATGTCAAAACGAGTGCAATGTAAATGTTTTTGCCTTTGATTTTCACTCCGCAGTTTTTATATTTCATGGCTACCACAACATTAAAACACTAATAAACCCTGCATTCCTCACCCAGCTTCATGCTGTCCAAATCCAAATCATAAACTGCAATCTTGCCTTCACCCATATCAAAGCGGACCGTGAGATCAATCTTACTGTTGAATATGAAATAGTAGTGGTCATTATCAAGCTCGCTTCCGTATCCTCCCGCACATTCCATGAATGTGAATCCGGTTTCCCTTTCCTTTTTGCCAATCATCTGCCGGAACCCATCATCGGCCAGAAGATTGTCATAACTGTGGGATGTTGCAAATTCCTCAAAGATCAATCTGCTTGTTGAATTGGGATAGAATGCACAGGTGTAGGTTGTCTTGAAATATCTGTGCTTCTTTTCGAATTTGAACTCGATTTCATCAAAGCCCACCTCACGAATTTTCGCAAGCACGCAGTCGTTTGATTTCATGAGCTTTACTGACCTGTCAATCAGCGCCTGGATTTTAACATCATCAAAAACCCTATAACCTACCATACCAGGTATTTCAGAGGCAATCATTTCCGGCGTACTCCATCGCAGCTTTCTTAAAGGCTTTCCGCATCCTGTGCAATGTTTGCGGTCAAATGGATATACGTGGTCGCAGTCCTCACATATGTTTACATCATACCGGTTTTTGGTGATGAAATCCGTAGCTTCACGTTTGAAATTGCCGTTGGCGTTTATTATCTTGGAGCAAAGATCAATTATCCAGTAATCGTCAAATGGACTGTCCATTACATATGATTTTTGTGCGTCATTCATTTTTGAATAAATCATTAATGCATCATTTATCAAATATAATGCTTTTTCATATTTTTCGGCTTTGAAATTCCTTTTTGCGGTGTTGTAGTATCGTTTGAAGTCATCCACCATGTCATCTTCAAAATAATCCCTATCCTTGAGATAACCCATATATTCAACGTCGGGAACTCCGATGTCATTGCCGTCACCTGCCGGGTCTCCAACCTGCCATTCCCCCATATTATCACCGATTTTTAACTATTTCCACAATATCCGCAATCCTGTAAAGCTTTCCATTTCCTCTCAGGACAATCCGTTCAATGAGTCATGCTCAAACAGATATTGAATGCCAATATTGCCATTATAATCCTCTTTTACCAAACCATTTTATTGATTAAAATCATACCATGCCAATGCAGGATTATCTTTTAAACCTTTCCAATATACTGCTTCCAACGATGCGAGCTCCTACAATCACGTCAACAGCAATGTCTTCAGCCTTTTGCTTTCTTTTCTGCCTTTCAAGTCTCTTCTCATCCAGAATTTGGGCAACTTCCCTGTCGACTTCACCAAGACGCTCATCCCAGTCCCCGTCAAGCATGTCAATGATTTGTGCATTGATATTTCGATTGGTCCTGTTTGATGTGAGAAGCGGATGTGTTTTCTCATAGATTATCATGATATGATCAACCGCTTCAGGTGTCAGGCTCTTTTCGGGCATGTTGCGCTTCATTTCCACATTCAAATACTCGCTTTGGAAAAATTCATCATGTTCATCTACGGCCTTCTGATATTGCCTAATAGCTTTTGAGAACTTATTTTTTAAAACAAGGTCATTTGCCTTTTGGATACGCTCAAAATAATCCGCTTTCAGATATCTTGTATGTTCGATGCCTCTCCTGCGGGCGGCCTCTTTTGATCTTTTCTTTCGAAGCTCTTCATTGTTTTTGATTACATAACCATTGCAGGATTCCTTTAAAAGCCTTTCCAGATTATCAGTCTGGTCTGTGCTTAATATGTGAAGCTTGTAAAATTCGTCATAATGCTTTTGTGAAATCCATTCGACGTCGTTTTTTGAGAGCAGATGCTTCCTGTCGGGCATTTCCTCAACAGTGATGCCGAGTTTTTCTGACTGCCTGAAATATTCATCCGCATATTCCAGGGCTTCAAGATAATACTTTATTCTGTATTCATCGGTTGTCTGCTTTCTTGCCTCTTTCAATTTGCTTTCATACATACTCATTTTTGAACGCAAACGACTCCTGTTTATTTCCTCAGGGCTGATGTTTGGCATATATCCTGCATAATCATTATTGCCTGAATAATCTCGCCGGTCACTGTCATTATCCTCATCATCGCTTCCGTGACCCCAGTTCATGGCATCCATTGAACCGCCTGTGGCATCATCTACCGGATCACCTATTTTCCACTCCCAAGTCATGAAAATTCACCTCAATTATTATAATTATGTGACTTATATGTTAATAACTTTTATATATTTTTATTGAAATGAACTGTCTCTCGACGGTTAAAATATATTCCCGCTGATTTGTGAATCACCAATATCCAGATTCAAGGTTTTCACTGAAATATCATGGTCAAGCAAAAAAAAAATTGACATGAAAAAAGATTTGAAGCTTATACGCGATGCTGAAAGATAATTTTGGAAATCTATGTTAATGCTTTAATTCATTTTTAATTTCTTCAAGTCTTGAAAGCAGATTTGACCATATCTCATGGTCATTGTCAGAACCCCCGCCGGCATGACGGTTTGCCCTTTCAACGAATGTGAAAATGGTAATAACTTCACGAAAATCAAGTTTCTCTTTTGATATATCTTTAATTAGATTTTTTCCATATTTATTTCTAATTTTATCTAAATTCAGCATATAATGCTGGTCATGTATATCATCAAAGCAAGGTCCAATTACAAATGAATCATTCTCCTCAATTATCTCATCTTCTGAATCTGATTCAAATATAACCAAATCGTCATCAGCACATCCTTCAAGATAGGGTTTCTGTTTTAGATATAAGTCTATAATCTCCACTATCTCATCATCTGAAAAATCGGTTTCATTCACATCTATTATTCCCAAATATTTCTCAATGTTTGGCTTTACCATATTAATATTTTGAACTTACTAACAAATAATACTATTCCATAAAAAAAGAAAAGGAGTTAACATTAACGTTAACTGCTGTATAAATCTGTGAATATCCAGGAGGGATCATTAGCTATTAAATATCCATCTTCACACCAGATTGCTCTTACATTTCCTGTAGTTGTATCTGCCACTGCAGCAGGATCTCTTGCAATCCAATTTCCTCCAGTGTGTTTTTTATGTTTCAACCTTAATCTGATATGGCCTGTTCCAGATACTCTGCATTTGACATGGACAAACTGCACATCATATCCTAAACTTTTAGCTATACGATAATAGACTTGACCCCAATCAACACAGTTGGAACCTTTACCCTGGCTGGCGTCTGTTATTGTTTTTTTGTCTGTTTTTTGCGAATCAAAGTATTTACTATATAATTTCTTCTTTGATACAATTGCTAAAGCCTCATCAATGGTATTTCCTTTGAAGTTGAAAGTTTTCACAAATAGATTCATTGTGGAATCATTATAGTCCGGCAATGTTGATTTCCTGTAAACGATTGCAGGTAGCCTTCCGTTTGCCTTGATGTATGCCTCAACCCTAATTGCCATGTCCACATATTCGGCCTTATCTATTTGGGTTCCATTTTTTAATGTTACATAGTTTGGAATGAAATCTAAAGACGTGTTATCCTTTATCAATGACATAGTATACATTGCCACTAGCTTATCTGAGCCTAATTTCTTTGCTTTCTTTTCAATATCCTTGCAGTTTCCTTTCAATGTTAATATCTGGTAATAGTCACGTTTTTTATAGTTCTTTTTGTTCTGAAGTAGCCAGAATGCAATTGAATTCATGGCTTGGCAAAAACTTGTCCAACTAATATATTTATTATCTGACATATTATATTATTTATATAAACAAGATAATAAATTTGCTGGAAATTAACATTAACGACAACAACATATTATTTAGTAGCAGATATAAAGATATTATAAGTTACTTCTTATTTGGTGATAATATGATAATAGACGATTCTATTGAGAGGAAATATGAAGCATTAAAGTTCAGGTTATTTGAGATTAAAAAGAAATATTATTATTTTGAGCGCTTTGAAGTAACCGATGAAGACTATGAAAGATATTACAGAGAAATAATTCATGTTTCAAATCACTATGACATCGATTATTCAAATATCACAGCACGTAACGGTTCAAAAAAGATTACCTGGGAATACGTGCAGTCTACAGACAATTCTTATGAGAAGTTTATTTTCGCTAAAAAAGTATATGACCGTATCCACATCACTGCAAACAATATTGAAAACATTAACCTACTACGAGACTTGGATTATTATTTGGGTCTTATTACCAATGTCAAGAATTTTTATTTTACTGGGTTAACAAAAGAGGAAGCTATTAAAAAATCCTTAGAAAGCAGATACAAACGTTTCCCCACTATTTTTAAAGATGAAATTAAAGCTCTAGCAATGGATTATAGGAAGTTCTATGACATAAATAGATTTTCAAAAGAATCATTTTATGCCAATGGAGATATCAGAATCAATCAGGAACAGGGTTTGGAATTTGTTGAAATTGGCAAATTGATTTGTGATAACAAATTAAAAGAAGCTCATGAAAAAGTCATTGAAATAGGTGTACACGTTAAAGGTGTTCCTTGGCCAATGTAATCATTAGTATTTTTCTATACTTCTGTTATGAATCCACTCACGGTGCTTTCCGATAGCTACTCTGATGATGACTTCAATTAAATCAATTTCATCTTCCTTTTTGAAATAATAATAAGCTGGTCCTTCCAGCATTTGCCTTAAGTCATAAAATGGCTTAGGTTTAATTGCATCCCGATTCATCAATCCATAATTCTTTAATATCTTTACATTATCGGTTTCGTATTTCTCTAATTTGGATTTCTGTACTTTTGTAGCTACAGTCTTTTCTTTCTTATCAAATATTTTAGCTATTTGTGATGAGTCAATTAGGATACTGGATTCTATTAAAAGTAATGTAATTTGTTTTCCTTTAACTGTTATTGTTGTTGGATGTGAATTTTCAGTATCGAGAATTAATTTCATTGTAATTGCCTCATTATTATATTGTTTTTTCTGTTTAAAATATATAGCTGGGAAGGAGTAAAACCCAGCTATTTTATAAATTTGGAGTTGAACTCTTTGCAGAAGATGTTTTAGTGAAGAAAAAGCAATTAAAACTTCACTAAAAAGAGATTTAATATTCTTTAATCCCTACACGCTCCCCGACGAAAGGGCCCGATATATTTAGGAGATTTTATGGAAGTTCGGTTTTATGCCCTGAATTTACCAGTTATAATTCTATTAGGTGCATTCATTAAAACACCAACGCTTGAAAGTATAAATAGCTTTGTATACATTGGAAGTTCATCACGAATGTCTTTGCGCATGAATTCAATCAATGGATAGAAGTCATACATCTCACCGTCAGGACCTAAAGGTGCAACGGTTGTTCCTGTAGTCCTTGAGTATAGCAATTTCATTCCTGGATTTATATAGTCCATTCCAATGTAGGTTTTGTCACCCATTTCAGAACCACCGTCACAGACAGCAGTTCCAAGGATATCGATGTTGTCCACACCATAATAACTTTGGATATGTTCTACCGGTTCGACCTGTCTGTTGGAAGAGAACAAGTCAGATTTCAAGGTAGTTAATGATTTATAGCTTACGGCCATACTGTTTAAGTTGGTAAAGCTTCCTGCTGATTCCTTAAATTTCTCTTGAGCTTTCAGGATGGTCATACCAGTGTCATCACCAGATTCAAAATCATATTTGGTAACTTTGCTTGAATTGGTTATCATATCAATAGCTGCCTTTTCAATGCTTCTGCCGATAAGGATTCCCACGTCCTGTAACATGTCATTAACGGAGATTAAATTGGAATCCAACATCTGTGCTGAAACATTTAATACTCCACCAATGGTATCAATGGAGATGGTTTCGCTGATTGGTTTTCTGACGTTTAATTCCTGAAGTGTTGCGCCAGGAGCAATGTCTTTAGCCTCACCAAGAACACCTGATTGAATAGCTTCCTCGATGTTGACTCTTTGTGACATGTAAGTGTAATATTGGCTGTTTTCTTCAATCTCTTGTTTTGGTAAGAGTCTTGTGAATTTCATCCATTTGGCTGAAGTGTCAGCTACAATTTGTGCCATAACTTCATTTTGTACTTTAGCATCATTTCCTTTGGTTAGCATTTCTTTCACTCCTTTATGGTCTGCAGGTACCTTTCAAGGCAAGTCCTGGTTTGTTTAACAATATTCCGACTTTACTTTGGATGAACAATTTGGTATATTGAGGTAACTCATCGTAGATGTCTTTTCTCATGATTTCAATGATTGGATAGAAGTCAGCTATGTTTTCATCACTAGTAATAGGTGCAGTTGTAGTTCCAGAAGATTTAGAATACAATACAGTTAATGGAGCGTTTCTTAAATCGAATCCAATGTATTCCTTATCACCTACTAGTGATCCTCCATCAGCTTGTGTAGTTCCCAAGAAATCAATATTATCAATACCATAATAACTTTGAATGTCTTCAACAGGCTGCACTAACTTGTTGTTTTGGTAAGCTAATTGTTTTACATAGCTTAATGTTTTGTATGACTCTGCCATGATGGTTAAGTCTGCTCCTGCTCCGGCATTGCCTTTGAATGCTTCCTGAGCAGCAATAACAAACTGACCAAACGCTTCCATTGTATCTTCAGTTTGAGTAGTATTGTACTCAGGAACCTGATTGGAATTCATTAAAGTGTCATAGATGTTGAATTCTATACGATTAGCAATTACAGTAGCTACATCACCTAACAAGTCTTCAAATGAAACAATATCTGAATCAAACACATCTTTGTTAACATTTAAAACTCCACCAATAGTATCGATGCTGATAGTGTCGGTGATTGGTTTTCTAATGTTTAACTCTTGAAGTGAAGCGCCTGGAGCGATGTCTTTAGCTTCTCCAAGTAATCCTTTGTTAATAGCTTCGTCAAGATTGATGTTTTGTCTGAAGTAGGTATAGTAATCTGAATTTTCTTTGATTTCTTGTTTAGGAAACAATCTGGCTAACTTTAATCTTTTTGCAGTTTCATCAGTAATAGTTTGAGCTATTACCTCATTTTGGACTTTAGTATCATTTCCTTTAGTAATCATTTCTTTATCACCATCTATTCGGTTATATCGTAAGGTCTGAATACTTCAATGTAATTGTAACTGTCAGAGCTTTCTACTGGATGCATTGCAATGTATTCTCCGTCATCAGATTTAATAGCTCCAGTTGATGTTAATGCAATTCTATCATTAACGTTAATGTTTGATAAACCGCTAGCTAATTTTAATCTGAATAAATGGCCTAACACCAATATTGCAGTTTTTCTTCTGCCTCCAGTCATAGTAACCGGATCATTGACTGCAATGCCTAAAATGATTTCATTTTCTTCATCAGTGTATTTTTTTACAGTTGGTTTTCCGATATTTGAGTTTTCGGATAATGTTACGGCATCATCAACTTTAACTTTGACTCCAGAATACTCATAACCTGGAGTTTCACCGGTTGGAGTGGTGACAGTAGTTTCAGTGATGGTGCCTTCATCTAACAAGAAAGTAGTAACTTATTTTCTCTCTTCAAGTAAAATAATTGAATCTGCCATTAAATATGTCCTCCACTTAAATTCTTTATTATGTAATTTATTACTTATAATATATAAAGATTTATATATAATGGCTACTTTTTTAAAATTATTGTGGAAGCAACATTAACAATTAATTTTTTAAAATAAGGGATAGAATAGAAACAAGTCAATGATATTTTGACTTATTTCTATAACTGAAAACAAACAGGGCGAAATTATTTGTCTTCAAAACAATTGTCTGTAAATAATATTATTTATTTTCTTCATCAATGATGACCTGCTCGGCTTCACCTGACTCAATCATTTTAATTGCTATTTCAAAATGGGTTTTGATTTCACTCATGAGTTCCAGTTCTGAGCTCCAGGTTTCACTTTCATTTTCTCTAATTCTTCCCCAATCACTTGCGTCAAGCTCACCTTCAATCAGTCCTTCTAGATTAAGTTCATCATAGAGTGAAAAATATTTCTGCTGGATTTCTTCACGCAGTCTATTTAACTGTTCATAATCTTTGATTAAGTCTTCAACTTTGTATTTGTATAATCTGAATCTGTTATAATCAGAAATTAATTTCATATGTCTGAACGTATCAAGGACTTCTTTTTCATCATCTTCAAGTTCGTCATATTTTCTAAATCTGTCTTCCGTCATTTTAATCACTATTT
Organism: Methanobrevibacter sp.; assembly: GCA_017473945.1. Lineage (GTDB taxonomy): Archaea > Methanobacteriota > Methanobacteria > Methanobacteriales > Methanobacteriaceae > Methanocatella. The sequence continues at coordinate 13,500 of JAFUIW010000012.1, forward strand.
AATATTATATTATGCTAAGTAAATATTGTTTTCAAATTATAATTCTACAATTTAAACTATCATATTTTACAGATAACAAAATCATTAATTAATATAAATTAAATAATATTATCTGGAGAGATATAATTTGAATATAACAACCATATATAATTTAATAATTGAAAATAATATTATTTTAGGATTAATGCTGTCATTATTAGGAATAATAATATCCATAGTAATTTATTTTTTAAATAAACACCAAACTAATAAAAATAATGATAAAAAAATTAATCTAATAAAA
>JAFUIW010000013.1 GCA_017473945.1 Methanobrevibacter sp.
CCATCATCAGCAGTTACATTAATAGGAATAGTAACGTCAGTATCCGGATAGGTTGTAATGTTTCCGACACTCACATGAGTCGGAATCTTAGGAATTACAGTGATTATTCCAGTACCATTAGATGGCAGGTAAGTATCATTTCCAGGATATGTTGCATTATCGTTGTAAGTACCATTGTAGTCATCAGGAATGGTCCAAGTCACCTTACCAGTACCATTGATGATTTCAACAGTCTTGTTAGTACCATCAGGTAAATTAAGGGTTACATTACCATTGAATGGTTTTTTATCATCAGATGTTACATTTACAGGAATGGTTACATTCTGACCTGCCTTACCAGTCACATTACCCACAGTAGTATGAGTTGGAATAGGCAATACAGTAATAGTACCATTTCCACTGGAAGGCAAGTATTTATCATCACCTGCAAATTTCACAGTATCATTATACTTATCAGGAGTATAATCACTAGGAACATGCCAGGTTACCTTACCAGTACCGTTAATGATTTCTACAATTTGACTACTACCATCAGGGAAAGTAATTGTAACGTTTCCGCTGAAGGTCTTATTATCATCTGCAGTTACATTAATAGGAATGGTAACATCAGTATCTGGATAAGTTGTAATGTTTCCAACACTTACATGAGTAGGTATTTTTTCAGCAGTGACATTAACTGTGCTTGTAGTTTCATTGCTGTTTGGAGTAACAGCAGTAGCAGTGTTGTTGAATGTGCCGTTAGTTAATATTTTAACAGTCACTTCAAGAGTGGTTGAATTTCCAACATCCAAGGATGGGAGATTCCATAAAATCATTTCGACATCATCGTATATGAGATATGATTTGTTTCCAATCTCCTGAACTTCAAATGCACTGTCCAATAAGTCAGTGACATTAATGTCTTTTGCAGTGATTCTACCTGTGTTGGTTACATTGATTGTAAATTTGACAAGGCCGTCAACATAGCATTCTGTTACATTTGCTGATTTGACAACAGTGACGTTTTCAGGAACAACCTCAATTGTTTCACTGTCGTTGACAGGAGTCCTGTTTTCTTTACTGGTTACTGTAACGTTATTTGTGAAGTTGCCTAATTCAGTAGTTTTAACTGTGATGTATAACTCAGCTACACCTTTAAGTTTAGCAACATTTAAAGTTAAAATCCTGTTATCATCACTGATATCCACACCATATCCGCTTTGAGAAACATTAGGACTGGAAGATATATATTCTAAACCACCAGGCAATGAATCAATCACAACAACACCAGTAGCAGTGACCTTGCTTGTATTATTCACAATAATGGTATAAGTTACATAAGCATCCTTACCGACAACAGTGACATTAGCTGTCTTATTGACTGTCAAGATAACCGGTACAACATCAACGGTTTCTGTATCATTAACCGTGGTTTTATTTTCAGTGGAGTTTACAGTTACATTATTGGTTAAATTGCCAACAGCAACTGTTCTGACAGTGACATAAAACTCAATTGCATCAGTTAATTTTTCCACAGTCCAAGTCAATGTTTTTCTATCATCAGATAATTTGAAATGTACACCTTCTGTAACGTTAGAATCCTGACCTTCAAAGGTTAAACCTTCAGGTAAAGTATCCACAACTGTCACATTAGTAGCATTGAACATTCCAGTATTGTTTACCAAAATTGTGTATTTCACTAAGGAATCATTTCCTAAAACAGTGACATTAGCTGTCTTATTGACAGTTAAAATACATGGCATGATAGTAGTATTTTCTGATGTAGTGTTAATTGGATCAGTTTCATTGGTTTTTAAAGTTACAGTATTGTTAAAAGTACCTGCTTTAGTAGCTTTAAATGTTAATGTGAGAACAATAACATCATTAGGCGCCAATGCTGAATGTAAGATTTGTGTAGGTAAATCAGGTATATTTTTTCCTACCACATTATTAATATAAAATGTCTTACCGTCTTCAGTAGTCCAATTTCCATATTCCTGCACATCATTAACTATAGCTTGAGGTATATCAGGCCATGTTGTAGAGTAATTCAACAGTTCAAAGCCGTCTGGAATCAAATCGGTTAATTTGATATCAGACAAGTATACATCATGACTGTTGTTGATTGTAATATTATATGTAACATTATCAGTTACACCAACTAAAACATCATCAGTGGTTTTTGTAATATTTAAACTTAAAATTTCAAAATCTGCCTGATTTCCAATTTCAGTATAATATTCATCACCGGCATGACTTGCCTTAACTGTATAGTTACCCGGTTTAAGGCCTTTTTGAATATTGGATAATGTACCTGAAAGATCAGTTAATGGAGCATTGATTTCAGCTATAAAGGTTTCACTTTTAGCTTTTAATATCTCACTGTTAATTGCAGATAAAACGCCTGGTTTAGATGCACCTAATGTACCATTTTCAATCCTATAAATTTTTAAATTTATATTTTGAGCGTTTTCACGGTCATCTTGCCAGACCAAATCTCCATTGTTGGAATTCTTATATCCATCAACAGTTTCTTTAAAGCCGACTGGTGTTGTGACTGTAACTAATTCACCGTCAATGAATGCATCATAAGTAATATTGCTTGTATATACATACTCACTAGTTTTTTCATTCCAGATAGCATTTGCAATATTGTCCCATCCATATAATGTAACATTAATGGTTACATTGCTTGGGTAGTAACTTACAGGCTTGTCAATGTCAATAGTCAATTGTGTGGAATTAGCTCTGTTTTTTCCAAATACAGTATTTTCAAGATAAAGTTTAGTTGTTTCCTTATCTGCAGCTAAACGTATAGCAGAACCTCTTGTAGCATTGTTTCCATTAAATTCACAGTTGGTCATATTAGCAGGACCATTAACTGAAACAGCTCCACCACCTCTAACCTCTTTAATTTTACCTATATTAGCAGTGTTATTTTCAAATAAACAATCAGAAATGACTACTGTGAATCCTTTTGAATCCTTATCTCTTAAGTGAATTCCACCACCACTAGCATAAGCGTAGTTTCCAGTGAAATTACAGTTGGATACATGAGCTTCATTTCCTTTAGCTCCCTCATCTTCATTTCTTAAATCAACATATAATCCGCCCCCATTTAGGTCAGCTTTATTATCTATGAAATTACATGAGGAAATTGTAGGATTTCCACCAACAGATGAAACACCTGCACCAGTATCCTGAGCATGATTTTCTGTAAAGTTACAATTTTTAATTAAAGTGTTATTTGCACCTTGAGCAGAATAAACACCCCCTCCGAATCCGGCAGAATTATTTTTAAATATTGAATCTGTGACAATTACATTGTCTGAACCAATGTAAATACTAGCACCTAAATGGTCCCTATTTGTATCAAAAATGACTTCATTTAATTCGAAGTAACAATTGGACACAAATGAATTATCCGCAGCAATTGCAAAGTAGATTCCTGCACCTCTCGGACCATCTTTAGATATCACTTTGTCAAATTTAGCATCATTGTTTGTAAAATTGGAATATGTAATATTTGAATTAGCTGAATGGGAAGATATTGCTCCACCGTATCTTGCTAAATTATTATCGAATAATGATGAAGTTACATTAAGACCTTTTCCGCCAGCATAAATAGCTCCACCTTCTGAGCTTTTAGCAGTGTTGTTTATAAATTCAGAATTTATCACATTTAAATTAGATGCTGAGCAAAAAATAGCTCCTCCTTGTTGTTTTGATGCTTTGTTATTAATAAATTTAGATTTATTAATCACTACATTGGCACCAACTTGAAGAGCACCCGCATTTCCACCTAATGCAGTATTATTGATAAATGTATTATTGTAAAAGGATTTTACATTAGGACTAGACACAAACATTGCACCACAAGCATTTGCAGTACAGTTAATGAAAGTGTTGTTTTCAAAAATCATAGTACCTGCATTAGTATTTGAATAAACAGCACCACCTGAACCGGATACAACATTGTTAATGAAATTACAATTTGTTATTGTAAGATCTATTACATTGTTCTTATCTCCGCCCTGGTTTATAGCTCCACCACTTCCGCTGTTAGCATTTGTAAAAGTAATATTGTTAAGAGTTATCTGATTGCCTGATACAGGTTTAATTGAAAAGATACCTGTTTTCTTATCAGCATCGATTTTATGACCATTACCGTTAATGATTATGGAATCTGGAAGGGTGATTACTGATTCCCCATCAGCACATTTATAATCCTTATCCAAAGTGACTTCTGTCTTACCTGATAAAAAGTTTGACAATTCTGTGAAATTTCCTGTTTCACCTTCTGATAAAACATCTGTTTGTTGAACTTTCAATGCATTAACAGAACTATCGTCATGAACGGCAATAATTCCATCATCCGCATTTTCACTTGCACTTACAACATTTAAACATAAAAATATCAAGAATATTGAAATAATGATTAACCTTTTGCTTTTCACATTTTCACCTCCATTTAAATTCATAATAAATTATCAAGGCAAATAATCTATCAATATAAAATATATTACGGAATATATTTATAACTAACTAAAAAAATGCATTTATTAGCCTTAAAAAATAGTTTCCTAGTTTATTAATTAGTTAACCAGTTAATTAATTAGTTAAAAGTGAGAATAAAAAAATAATCTAAAAAAAGTTTATAATAACATGAAAAATATAAAAAAAGAGGAGTTTACGGGTAAACTCCTTAAACGTGTTTAAATTTTATTCTTTTCTTTTAATGCCAATACCTAATAATACCACTACCATAAGCAATGCCAATATCGGATTACCTGTTTCGTATTTAGTCAATCCTGTTTTTACTGGAGATTTGACTTCTTTTGCTGGAGAAGTATGATTGTCAGGAGCCGGCGGCTCTACAATGACAGTGACAATACCTGTTCCGTTTGCAGGATAATAGAAGTCATTTCCGCCAAATGATACTTTTACAAGGTAGTCTCCTTCATAGCCTTCAGGAACTGTCCAGTCGACACTTCCTTCACCGTCAATGATTTCGACTACTTTTCTGGTTCCATCAGGCAGTTCCACAGTCACGTTTCCGTTGAACACAGATCCGTCACGTGGAATCACTTTGATTGGAATTGTTACATCATCACCAGGTTTAGCAGTGACGTTGCCTACAATAATGTCTACAGGAACTTTAACTACAGTAATAGTTCCGACACCTTCAGAAGGCAAGTATTTGCCATTACCTTGGAATTTAACAGTATCATTGTATTTGTCTGGAGTGTAATCACTAGGAACATGCCAGGTTACCTTACCTGTTCCGTTAACGATTTCTACAGTTTGATTACTGCCATCAGGGAAAGTGATTGTAACATTTCCGCTGAAGGCCTTATTATCATCTGCAGTTACATTAATCGGAACAGTAACTTCACTACCAGGATAAGAAGTGACATTGCCTACACTGATGTGTGTCGGAACAGGAATTACAGTGATTATTCCTGTACCATTGGACGGCAAGTACTTGTTGTTGCCCATAAATTGTGCTGTGACATTATACTCAGGAGTATATTCATCTGGAAGAGTCCATACTACGTTTCCAGTGCCATTGATAATTTCAACAGTTTTATTTGTGCTGTCCGGTAGTTTAACTGTGATATTTCCATTGAATGGAACATCATCATCTGCTGTAACATTTATCTGAATTGTTACATCCTCTCCAACTTTAGCAGTCACATTATTTACACTGATATGTATAGGAATCGGAATAACATTAATTATACCTGTACCGTTAGACGGCAGATATTCATCATTTCCTGGGAATCTGATTACATCCACGTATTTATCAGGACTATAATCAATTGGGACAGTCCAATGAATGATTCCAGTACCGTTATTGATTTCTACAGTAGTGTTGGATCCGTCAGGCAACTCAACCACAATATTTCCATTAAATGGAACATCATCATCCGTGGTTACATTTACAGGAATTGTGATTTCACTACCAGGATATGCAGTGATGTTATCGACAACAATATGGACAGGTATTTTTAATCCTGTTATATTGGTTGTGCTTTTTGTTTCACTGCTTTGTGGACTTTTAACAACTGCAGTGTTATTGTATGTACCTTCAGATAAAACTTTAACAATGATATAAACATTGGTTGAATCACCAACATTCAATGAAGGGATAGTCCAAATGATTTTTTCTTTATCATTGAAATCAAGATATGTTTTATTTCCGATTTCAACCACTTCAAATGCATCACAGTCCAACAAGTCTGTGATTTTAATGTCACTTGAATTAATTAAACCATCATTAGACACATCAATTGTGAATTTTACCAGACTTCCTATAGATACACTGGTCACATTTGCAGTTTTTTCAACAGTTAAGTTTGCAGGAACTACCTTGATTGTTTCATTATCTTCGCTTGAAGTTTTATTCTCCTTGCTGGTTAAAGAAACATTATTTGTGAAGTTTCCTAAATCAGTAGTTTTAACAGTAACTAACAATTCAACAGCTTGGCTAAATTCAGGAATAGTCCATGTCAAAGTCTTTTTATCTTTACTAATGCTATATGAGAATCCTTCATTGATATTATGAACGACATTTACAAGTTCCAGTCCATCAGGCAGGCTGTCAACGATTACTACATCAGTTGCATTAATACGGCCTGTGTTATTTACAGAAATTTTAAATGTTACAAGGGTATTATTTGCTACATAAGTAACATCAGCTGTTTTATTAACAGTAAATGTGACAGGAACAACTTCAACAGTCTCATTATCTCCAACAGGAGTATCATTCTCATGACTGGTTACAGTAACATTGTTGGTCAAATTACCAATGCCTGATGTTCTAGCAGTTACAATCAACTCAACTGTACCGTTAAGCTGACCTATATAGAATGTCAATATCTTATTGTCTTCAGTATCAAATTCGACACCTTCAGGAATTTCCGCATCAACATAATCCAAGCCTTCAGGCAGGCTGTCAACAATTACAACTGATGTTGCATCAACACGACCAGTGTTATTTACCAAAATAGTAAACTTAACCAGAGTATTATTTCCAACAACAGCACCATCGGCTGTTTTATTTACAGTAAATGTAACCGGAACAACTTCAACAGTCTCATTATCTCCAACAGGAGTATCATTCTCATGACTGGTTACAGTAACATTGTTGGTCAAATTGCCAACACCTGAAGTTCTAACAGTTACAATCAACTCAACTGATTCTGACAATTCATCAAAAGTCCATGTAATTGTTTTATTATCATCACTCAAGCTGTAAGAGATGTCATCGGTGGATGTTGCACTGACAAATGTCATTCCATCAGGCAATCTATCAACAACAGTCACATTTGTTGCTGCAATCTTACTTGTATTGTTAACTTTTATAGTGAAAGTAACTTCAGTATTATTGCCGACAGGACAAATTACATCAGCAGTTTTGTTTACATCAAAACTAACTGGAACAACTTCAACAGTCTCATTAGCCAAGCTAGGAGTATTATTTTCATGGCTTGTAACAGTGACATTGTTGGTTAAATTTCCTAAAACGCCAGAGGTTCTGACAGTGACATTCAACTCAACAGAACCGGTTAAATTACCAAGTATCCAAGTCAAAGTTTTATTATCATCACTTAAACTAAATTCAGCACCGCTAGACTCTTGAGAAACATAAACAAAACCATCAGGCAACATGTCAACAACAGTTACATTGGTAGCATTGACTTTGCTAGTATTGTTCACTTTTATAGTGAAAGTAACTTCAGTATTATTGCCGACAGGGCCTGTTACATCAGCAGTTTTATTAACAACAATGACAACCGGAACAACAGTAATATTTGTACTGTCTGTTACAGGAGTTCTGTTTTGTCTGCTGGTAACGCTAACATTGTTTGTTAAATTGCCGTAAGTATCGTTAGTGCGTACAGTAATCCACAAATTGACTGCAGAGTTATTAACCAGTTTGGAAATGTTCCATTGGACGGCTTGTCCGTTATCCAATTTGATTTTTTCCCATTTGATAATCGCATTATCGACTGATACATAGCCTGCATCATCAAATACCAAACCGTTAGGAATTTCATCGATTACAACCACGTCAGTTGCATTAACAATAGCTGAATTGTTTACAACAATTGTATAGTTAACTAAAGAATTGTTTCCAACAGCAGTGACATTTGCAGTTTTATTGACTGTCAAATTGATTGGAACTAATGAAATTTTAGTAGTGTTAAACAATGGAGTATTGTTTTCATCACAACCAACTCTAACAGTATTAGTTACGTTTCCTGTACCGTTTACTCTGGCAGTAATCCACAATTTAACAGTTGAGTTCTTGTTAATAGTGAAATATTCAGAAAACCATTGTACTGCATGAGGTACTGTAAGAGGTACAATTTTACGCCCATCAACACCATAAATTTCACATAACTCTTCCAGTATCAATTCATTAGGCAAAATATCTGTAACACTCACATGATGAACATCCACCATTGTCGGATTGTGGACAGATATTGTAAAGTTCACTAAACTATTGTTTGAAGTGCGAGTAACATTTGCAGTTTTATTGATATTCAATTTAACAGGGACTGCAGTAATGTTGGTCTTATTGGAAACAGGAGTTTTGTTTTCATTAGAAGTTGCAGTTACAGTATTTGTAACATTTCCAACAATTGTGCCGTCACCTATAAGCCTTGCTACAACCCATAGAACAATATTGGTTTTGTTATCCAATGATGAAATTGTCCAGTTTATACAGTTGCCCTCACGTTTCACAGTGATGTCAACACCCTCAGAGGAAACATAGCTTGCATTAATATAAGATAATCCATCAGGCAACTCATCAACGACTGTTACGCCTGTTGCATTAACATTACCTGTGTTGTTTACAACAATTGTGTAGTTTACCTCGTGATATTTATGGAATTTTTCAACATCTGTGAGTATATTTGCAATATGAGTTACATTAGCTGTTTTGTTAATGTTTAATTTGACAGGAACAACAGTAACATTGGTTTTATTTGATATCTGAGTTCTATTTTCACTGCATGTAACATTAACCCTATTGATAAGGTTACCCATTACACCATTGGTTCTGGCAGTAATCCATAACCTGACGACAGATTTGCTGTTTAAACTAGGAATAGTCCATTTAACTCCTTTAGCATTATTTAAATTGATTTCTTCCCAATCATTATCACTTGAAACATGACTTGCATCTTCCAAAGCCAAACCGTTTGGCAATTCATCAATTACAATCACATCAGTAATGTTGAATACGCTAGTGTTATTTACAATAACTGTAAAGTTTACAAGAGAATTATTTCCCAATTTTGTCACATTAGCAGTTTTATTGATTGTTAAATCAATTGAATAAACTGATAACTTTGAAGAGTTGGTGATACTGATTCCATACGGGTCAGTGTATGTTAAATTAACATCATAAACTCCAACTTTACCCGGAGCGGTTATTGTCACTTCATGGTCAAATGAACTAGCGTCAAATGTCTGAACGTCCTCACCGAATTTGACGGTAACTGTTCCATTTGTAATATTGTCTCCAAAAATGTCCTTTAGAGAGATTGGAACCTTAACTTCCTGATTAACATAAGATATCTTATCCTCACCAATGATGAGAATTTCCGGAATATCTGTAATGTTGATTATTTCAGTGTAGTAAACATCATTTGGATGTGCGAATTGAAGTTTTTTACCGTTATATGTGGTGAATTTTACCTGTCCGTAAAGATTAGTGGTTGCATTAGTAGTATACAATACATTATCATTTTCATCCAAAATGGATATGATGATATTCTGATTGTATTCCCTATCATCCTGATACAACAATTCCCCATTTCTAGAGTGTTCAACACCTGCTTTAGGAACTACTCCATCTATTTGGACATATTTATCATTATCAATCTTATTATTATCCCAAATGGTATTCAAAATATTATCATTAGCATAAAATGTTGATGTGAAGTTTCTTTTATCCTGAGAAATATTCAATAATCTGGATTTTGCCTGATTATAGACAAATACTGTGTCATTGATTTGTAAAAATGATCTGGTATTCAGGTATAATGCAGAACCATTGGTAGCGTTATTTCCCCTGAAATAACTGTCTTTAATTGTCACATTTTTAATTCCTCTTGACACATATATTGCTCCACCGATTGTAACACTATGTTCACCATCGATTTCATGTCCGGTAAGCCAATTGTCAGTGAAATTACAATTTTCAACAAGAGTGTCTCCCCTGTGTATTTTCAATGCACCTGCTTCCATTGATGCAGAATTGTTGAAGAAGTTACAGTTTTTCACTACTGCACTGTCATTGTTCATGTAAGCTCCGCCTGCATGTCTTGATGCAATATTGTTTGTGAAGTTTGAATTAGTCAAAACTGCGTATCTTCCGTTCCAGTAAAGCGCTCCAGCACTTCCTGAGTGAACCTGTTCATATTCTCCATTGAATCCCTCGGCAGTAATGTTATTCTTATCGAATAATGTATTGTCTATAGTACCGTTATCTCCTCCCCAATATACAGCAGCACCTTCAACATAAGCGTTTGCTGAACTGGATGGGTCTCGGAATGCATAGTTTTCAATGAATTTGGAATTGGTTAATGTTCCATTAAATCCTCCCCAATATATGGCTCCACCATCAAAATTATATGACCCAGTTCTTATATTACATAATAAATGATTTTTAATAAATACTGAGTTATCCAATGTTCCGTTTACGCCATCCCAATAAATGGCACCTCCTTTGGAGTTTGTAACGGAATTATTGAAAAAATATGAATTGTTAATAGTTACATTATGTGCAGTGTCTGTAATATAAATCCCATTATTTACAGCATTTTTGAATGTGATATTGTTTAATTGTGCACTGGAATTAGTTATGATAAATATTCTGCTTGCTCCATTTGCATCAATAGTGAAATTATTACCGTTAATGGAGATATTTCTATTTATTTTAACACCTTCAGGAGCATATTTTTCATCAACAGAACTGTCAAAAACATAGTTTTTTTCTAAAGTAATATTTTTACCATAATTTTCATTTATAAAATTTTGCAAATCTGAAAATGTTCCGGTAGAAGAATCAGCCAATATGTCCTGTTGTTGGATTTCTAAAGCATCATCAGTTTGATTTTCAACTGCATTAACACAATTTAGACTTAAAAGTATTAAAATAGCCAATATGATAGTTAGATATTTCCTTTTCGTATTTTCACCTCCTTTAAAATTAATTAAAAGACCAACTCAGCAAAATCTACGAAATAAACATGGTAAAAAAAATTGTTCCCCAATTGTTATTTAGGAATACCTAATATATAATTATAACCATTATTTTGACTAAAAAAAGAATTAGTGTCTTAGGAAATCAAATAGTTAACTGGAAAACTAAAATTTAACTTTTCAGTGTGAAAAAAAAACTACTTTCTAACAAAATTAGAAAATTTTTAAATAAATGTCTTTAAAAAAAAAAGAAAAGAAATGAAGTTATGAGGAGGCTTCCTCAACTTCTTCAAAGTCTACTTTTTCACCAAGTATTTTAAGACCAACGTACATTACAACTACACCTACAGGGAGACTGATGTACCATGGCACTCCTAATCCCGCTGGGATGTAACCTACGAAGATTGCTACAATTGCAACGAATACTGCATAGTAGATTTGTGTTTGAACATGGTCAATGTGGTTACAACTTGTTCCCATGGATGAGAGAATTGTTGTATCTGAAATTGGTGAACAGTGGTCTCCGAAAATAGCACCAGTCAGTACTCCACTGGTACATACAATTGTAAAGTTCATATCACCGGTACTTACTGCCCAGCCTAATGGAATTGCTAAAGGCATTAAGATACTCATTGTACCGTATGCTGTACCTGTTGCAAAGGAAATCAATGCTCCTAAAACAAATATCAGTGCAGGTACGATAAACTGAGGAATTGTACCACTTAGGACACCTACCAGATAGTCTGCTGTTCCAATATCACCGATAACACCACCGAGGGACCATGCCAGAAGCAGAATTACTCCTGTGATAACAATGGTTTTCATACCTCCAATCCATTCGGATATTGCATCTTCGATGGAAAGGATTTGTTCACCGACAGCCATAACAATTGCTACGATTGAAGCGAGAAGTGCTGCTTGGAAAAGAGCAACAGATGCATCTGATGCAGATAATGCTTCAAAGATACCGTTGAATGATAAAGGCGCTGTTTTCATCAAGGTGATGAGAGCTTGATCTTCTCCACCAAGGATAGCAGTGTATCCGCTCCAATAGAATGCAACAAGTGCACCTATGATTAATGTAGCGATTGGAATGATAGCATTCCATACTGACAATTTGATTCCTTCAACAGGTTTTACGTCATCAAAACCAGGTGCTTCAGCGACTTTTTTAATTTCAGTTCTTTTACGAGCTTCTTGTTCTGCTTTTTTCATCGGACCGAACTCGTATAATGTTGCTGCGGAAATCACAATGAAAATTAAGATGAAAATGTTATAGAATCTGTATGGAATAGTTTGTAAAAATATTCCAAAACCAGTAGCATTACTTACCCCTACAGATTGGAAACCTGCAGCAATTAAACTGATTTCTAATCCAATCCATGTAGAAATAATAGCAATACCAGCTACAGGAGCTGCAGTTGCGTCAACTACAAATGCTAATTTTTCTCTGGATACTTTAAGTTTGTCCATGACCGGTCTCATGATAGGACCAACGATTAATGAGTTTGCGTAATCGTCGAAGAATACACATAATCCTAAAACCCAAGTAAACAATTGTGCTTTACGAGGAGTGTCTGCTCTTTTTGCAAATGCGTCTGCAAGAGCTTTTGCCCCTCCCATTTTTGTAATAAGTTGGATTACACCTCCAATAAGCAAACATTGAAGGATAATACCTGCATTCCAAGGATCGGCCATACAAGCAATAATCTGTGAGCCTAACTGCAGGAATGCGTTGACAATTGTGGAAATGATGTTCAAATCATTTACACATAACATGAATTCCCCTACAAATACCCCTACAAACAAAGACAATATTGTTTCTTTTGTAATGAATGCTAAACCAATAGCAACAAGCGGAGGTACTAATGTCAATATACCAAATCGAACAGAATTATCTGCATCTGCAGGTGTAGAAGAAATCCATAAGGATAATATAAAAAGAGCTATAATAGTTACAGCTGTTATTAAACCTATACGTACATTTCTATTCATAATCACACCATTTTTCCTATATTTTAATAATTCATGAAAATATTAATATAATTTAACAATCCCTATTTATTAATCATTTCTAAAATGACTTGATTAAAATTGTTAAAATCTTAATTATTGAATTATATAATATAATTTATACTTTTTTTAATATAAATTATACTATCTAAAAATATGCCAAATAATTAAATAGTTTAAATTAAATATCAATTACTATGGATGCAACAATGAAAAAACTTTATGCTTTATTGATAATTTTAATCGTTGCTTATATTGGTATCAATGTTGTTGCTGATAATTTTAACTTGACCGGAGGAGATGCAACAACTGCAACTGATAATTCCGGCAATACCAATCCGGGAAACGGAACTTTCCCAGAACTGCAAAATTTTACACAAAATAAAATTAATGATACTGCAGTAAGCTATACAGATTCAAATTATAATATGACAATCTATGCCCAGCTGCTTGATAACAGCAAAAACATATCAGATATCGTTAGTGGCTTAGATCAAAGCAAATACACTTCAAGTCAAACTATTGACCAAAATGGAGTTACTGCATATTTCTACTACAATGAAGGCTCTGAAACATATGGTGCTGACATATTCTTCAATAAAAATAATCAGAACTATAAAGTTTCAGGCGGAAATGTCACTTATGAAAACAGTGACTACTTTATCAATCATTGTAAAAATATTATTGATTCCATTAGTGGAGGTTCAAATCAAGACTCAAAAGGTTTTAGTAGATGGTAATTAATCAATTGCCATTTATGATTTCTTTTTTTAACTCTAAAGCATCTTCATCATCAAACTGGTTCAAATATTTCAAAACTATTTCTTTTCCGTCAAGATTTTTGTGAGTGATGAAAAATCTTTCAAAATCAGTGTAATCAAAGAGATCCAGATGATATTTCTCAAAGAAATGGACAGGATGGGATTTTAAAAAATCATAACCCCTTTGTGTAATATGATCCTCTTTAAAATAATTATTTTCGACCAGATAATTATTAAGCAAATCCCAATCTATATTATATGCCTTTTCACAGGTCATTATTGAATAATCAAGTTCAATGCCTTCGAATATGAGTTTTAAAAACTTATATGCAACATAATCGATGTCCTCTACAGAGCCATCACCATCATCAAATGTGTTCAAAAGGCTGTCAAACATTTCATCAGGATTATAATTCAGGTTAATTCCGCAGAAATGACAGTACCTGTCATGGGTATCTGTTGGCATGTTGCAGTATGGACATGTGTCGCTGTGGGATGTGATGCTAATGCTTTTATTTTCATCAAATAAATATGCAAGTCTGATAAGCAAAGACTCATTTAATATCATCCCCGCTTCATATTCTTCAATCATCTGACGTTTTATTTCAATTGCCTTTTCATGGGTTACATGTGCATCGTCAATTAGGGATGAAATGTAATGTGAAAAATTGTCACCCTCACCCACCACCTCCTCAAGTGTGTATGACTTAACCGGAAGCTTTTCCTCCAACTGTGAAATTTCATTCATCATATTGACATCATTTTTTAGGAAAAATTCCTTTATACATGCAAAATAGCTATCATCAATATCATTTCGAGCATCCAAACAATCATAGTTAATTATATCAAAGTTTAATGGAGAACTGTAAGCCAATATGCCATTTTCTATGTCTAGAAAATGTATGCTGGCGGAAATGCTCAAATCATAGAAATGTGTGGAGAGCTCCTCATTTTCATATTTCCCATTGGATTCAACATGATCTCCCGGAACGATGAATTCCAGTGAACTTGCAACAATGCTTTCGCTGACCTTTTTTGCAAATCCGTATTTGACCAGCAGTTCAACCACAAGACGGGTGGGTTCGATTATGCTTGGCTTGTTGTATTCCATCATTGTCTTTTGAAGTTCCAAATAAAACAGATGGTTTCCTCTAAATTCGGGAAGAACATATATGTTATTCAGGGCAGCGGTGATGAATTCAGATGAAAAATCATATGTGCAAAATCCGACAACATGACCTTCAAATACCAATTCCTTAAAAAGATTGCATTCACGACCCTTAAGAATTATTCCTTCACTTTTAATCGATTCAAAAAGATAATCATAATTCTTCTTTAAAATGTCACATACATCAAAAGATTTCTCGCTTAGGAAAACCTTTTGAGTGTTGTCATCCCTGTTCAATAACTTTGTATTATCCATATGATGTTCCCCAATAATGATTAAAATTATATTAAATTTACTTATATATAAATTAATCGTTTTTAAAGGCTTTTTTAGTCATGACTAATATTATTTATTTAGTTTTAACTAAAAAAAGAATATATAACGCTATAAATTTAGGAATAACAAAAAATACATTAACTACGAAGACATAATTATAATCATGAACGTTTTAGTTATCGGAGCCGGAGCTGTAGGTATTGGGCTTGCAACATCAATGAAATCCCAAAACGCCAACGTGTCAATATACGCAAGGGGCGAAACAGCAAAGGCAATCAGGGAAAATGGAATCGAAAGATGCGGTTTGTTTGCTCACTACAAGTTTGGAAAAGATGATGTTGACGTATATGAATCATATGACGACATTCCAAAAGATACCTTCGAATATGTTTTCATAACATCAAAAACCACTGCAAACGACGACATATCACAAAAACTAGACCAGCATAGAGACATATTAAAAGAAAATTTCAGAATAATCATTTTTCAGAACGGTTTTGGAAATGATGAACATTACTTAAGGTTTTTTGATAAAAAAGAGGTATTCTCAGCACGTGTGATTACAGGGTTTGCACGTCCCCAAAGACACATAAGCGAAGTGACAGTATACACAGAACCAATACAGATAGGTTCTCTTCAAAATCAAGATCCAAATGAACTTCAAACAATTGCAGACATGATTACAGCATCAGGAATTGAATGTGAACTGACCGATGAAGTTGACAAGTATTTATGGGCCAAAATGCTTTACAACTGTGCCCTAAATCCTTTGGGTGCAATTCTTGATGTGACTTATGGAAAACTTACTGAAAACGAATATTCAATGGAATTGATGGACAAGATTATCGATGAAATTTTTGAAGTCATTAAAGCAAGTGAATATGAAACCTTTTGGAATAATTCAGAAGAATATAAGAGTCTTTTCTACTCAAAACTAATTCCAGACACTTATAATCATTATTCATCCACCCATCAGGACATTCAAAGAAAAATAAAGACTGAAATTGATTCATTTACAGGTAAGGTAATTGAGCTAGGTGAGATAAATAATGTTGACGTAAGCACTAATAAAATAATCTATAACCTAATTAAATCTATTGAAAGTGATTTTTAGGTCAAAGAAAACTAAACCTTTATATATGTTGAAAATCTATATATTATTGTTCATATTGTTATATACTATTTTTTTATAATATGAACAATGGTGATGGTTGAAATGAGCATTCGTTTGTATTCCTTTAGTGGTGTTTAGGAAGAGAATGTTCATTTGTTTTTAAAAAAAGACTTATTTTTATTGAAATTATTTTTTAGTGATTATTATGAGCGAATTAAAACAATTAATAGAAAAATTTATAGAACTTGATGATGATTTAAACGAAAAAATCGAAAACTACCTTGAAAACAATGATGACATTGATGAAGCTTTTGAAAACGACAACAAACAACAGATTGAAGAGTTAGGTGAACTATATCATGAAATCGAACACCAAGTATTCCATGAAGAGTTCATCATTGTTTCAAATGCAAGCAGTGAAGACAAAGAGGTTGTCGCTTTAATAGTAAGCGATGAGGATGAGGAATCAGAAGAGTTTGTCATTCCAGCTTTTACTGATGAAGCAGAAGCTCAGACAGCTATTGAAACATTCAAGGAACAGTTTGAAGAAAACGAGTTTACCTGCGATAAAAAGACAGGAAGTGAAATTGTAGCTGACCACTCTGAAGATGAAGATTTCATTGGTATTGCAATAAACGCACCTCAATGGGACTTTGTCATAGGCAGCGAAGAAGTTCACGAATGTCATGATTAATATGAATCCTAAAGATTATGAAGATTATCAAAAAAACAATGTTAAGGCTTCAAAAAGCCAGCTTAAAGAATACATTCAGGTATATGCTGACATGGTTAAAAAGCTTAAAAACGAGGATGCCATTGAACTTGAAGCAGTTAAAAACAATATTTTAAAAACATACCCTGAAGAGATATACTTTACATTGGTTGATGAAATTGAAAAACCTGTTAAGCTTACAATTACTGAAACAAGCAAGGAATATGTCATTCCAATCTTTACTGATATTCGCGAATATGCCGTTGGCAGCGCAAAGATATCCAAACTGTTTTTGGACAAGCTTGAAATGAAGGTTTTAACTCCCGATGACATTGCAAAAATTGCAGAGGAAGACAAATACTTCGAAGGCTTTGTTATAAATCCTCATTCACAGAACTTCAATATGGACAAAAACGGGAGATTTTAAAATGAATTACATCTGTCCGACACTTGGAGAAGATCATGAAAAGGACTTTCTTGTTACCGGAAGCCTTGATGACTTTAAAATCATCGTATTTTCTGATTTGAATGAATATGCAAAAGGATTCGAATATTTGGAATTGGCTGATTATGAACCTACTGAAGTATCTGATGAGCTATTCAAAGAGCTTGCTAAAAATGATGAAGCATTCAGCGGAATCATTTTAAATATTCACAACGAAAACAAGATTATTTCTAATGAAGAGTTGTTATAACTCTTTAACTATTTTTTTATAAATTGTCGGATAAGTCGGAGTGATTACTCACTCCTCCTCTCCTCAGAACGGCTCGTGTCAGTTTCCCGACAAGCCGCTCAAGCATATTGTTTACCTAAAGCAAATACCATCAAATTCTAACCATATAAACATCTAAAAGCAG
>JAFUIW010000014.1 GCA_017473945.1 Methanobrevibacter sp.
AAATGTGTTAATGAAATGTTACATATGTTAAAGATGCATTACCTACTATATAAATATTTCGATTTATATTTTTATAAAGAATATTTAATATTTTCTTTTTAATTTAAATATTTAGTATTAAAAATTATTTTTTTAAAGTTTATAGTATTTTAAATTATATTTAATATTAATTATTTGATTTACAGTTGTTTTAATTAATTTAATTTGATTTTATTAGTTTTATCATAAATAGTAAACTTTATATACTATGTAATTTAACATTAACATAAGTAATTAGATTTTAACATAATTACTGAAGTACTTAAATACTTTTTGCAAAATGACTTAATTATGTGGATTACTATGCGAACCATGATTAAATATTTAAGACAAGAGCTCAAAATGAGCCAGAAAGAACTGGGTGATAAAGTTGGTGTGACTCGACAAACCATTAATGCGCTGGAAAATGGTAGATACAATCCATCTTTATTTCTTGCTTATGAAATAACCCAGGTTTTCAATAAAATGTTATTCAAAGGAGATCGAGAACAATACTTTGTTATGGAAGACATATTTATTTTCGACGATGATTACTATTAGGAGTTAAAAAAATGATTTTAGACATATATAAGGACGCACTAGAATATTCAGCAAAGGACTGGAAAACATTGGTCATACTGGGCGTAGTTGCATTGTTCAGTTTCTTATTGCTTCCAGCTTTCTTAATTACCGGTTACAATTACAGAGTTATCAACAATGCAGTACACGGAATCATTAACGGAAGAGATCCTCTACCTGAATTCAATGATATAATAGACATGTTTGTAGATGGGGTAAAAGTCGTTATTGTCCAGATTGTTTATCTGATTATACCCGTAATCATATTTTTCATATTTGCATTTGTTGCAGGAAATTTAACCGGCTTTGCATCAGCGGTAATAATGCTCATTGGATGCTTGTTAACATTGGTTGTTGGTATTGCCTCATGCTTAATGTGTCAAATGGGATTGTGTCATATGGCATACCATGAAGGTGCATTCTCAAAGGCATTCGAATTTAAGGAAATAAAAGAAGTAATCGATGAGATTGGATGGTTTGAATGCATTGCAACATACATTGGTTTAATTATCATAACTGTTGTGATTTCATTTGTTGTAACTGCACTCATCGGATTGATATTCACAATGTTCGGAATTTCCGGAGCTGTCCTGGGAGCAAATCCTGGGGGAATATTTGTATTCGGGGCAATGGTTAATTCATTGATAACAATGTTCATTGTAGGACCATACTTAAGCATATTCAATGCAAGATCTATCGGATTGTTATACACAATGCAAATATAAGGTGATTTGATGGCAAGCATTACAGATTGCGTTAGTGAAGGATTGAAATATCCATTCAATGACATAAAAAAGCTTTTATGTTTTGGTGCGATATTTGCAATCCTAAACCTGATGTCAACAGCAATAAGCGTTAAGAATCTGGACATATTCAGGGCAGTGACAAGAGAAATCAACCAATCAAATGCTACAGCATTATCCCTAAAGTTTACACAGCTGCCAGTTAATGACATTTATCTTGTAATCGCTTTGGGAATTGTCAGTTTCATAATCACCTTGTTCGTGATGGGATATCAGTATGATATCGTCAAATTTTCAATAGAAAAGAAAGAAGACCTTCCTGGATTCGGTGACATATTGAAACTATTTGTAAATGGAATCAAAATTTTAATCGTAACAGTTGCATACAATATAATTCCTGCGCTTGTATTAATCATTGGAACCTTATTAATCGGTGATTCATCAGTGTTTCCTGTCATTGCAGTGATTTCAGCAATTCTGTTCATAATTGCATTCTTCCTCCAGATTATGGCGGTCAACAATATGGTTGCAAATGACAGTCTCAAAAAGGCATTTGATTTTGGAGAAATCACTGACAAGATTGCAAATCTCGGATGGGGAAAATATATTGGGATAGTTCTGTTTACAATCATCATATTCATGATTGTCAATGTTGCAGCAGGATTCATATTGAGTTTCCTCACTGCATTGTTTGCAAGGGCTTTCAATCAGGCAATAGTCGTATCTGCATTCATTGGAATACTTGAAGGATTATTCATTACTTCTTACACAAGTGTATTCTACAACAGGGTCTGCGGATCAATCTACAGGGAAGCTATTAAGTAGAATGTTTTTAACATTCTATTTTTCTTGATGTTATGGGGGAGATAATTTGAAACCAAATTCAAAAATATTGTGTATTTCCATGGCTTTTTTAGCTATTTGCATGATAATTTCAGCTGCAAGCGCAGTTGATTTGATATATGATTTTAACAATGATAATTTCGCAGTTAAAGTTGCTTCAGGAACTAATTTCACTGATACTGTAAACGTTACCACAAATAACATGAAATTATCAATATTTGAAAATTCAGGCAGTGATTCCAGTGATGTGAATTCAATAATCCACTTTAAGGATTCTACAGCTGATAAAAATCAGATAAATGGTTTTATAAAAGACTTGGAAAAAGATGGATCTAAAGTTGAGGAAACAGATAATTATGTCGTATTAAAAAACAGTCAAAATTCCAATGGTTTTGATATTTCAAACACTATTGATGGATTATTTAGCTTGGCTGGAGGAATAATTTCTTCTGATGGTTTGAATGTGTCTGCTGACGGCAATTCAATTTCATTATCAAGCAATGGTTTTAAAGTTTCAAGTGCAGATGGTGAGAATGTATCCATCACATCTGATGGTGTAAGTGTTTATGGTAATTCATCTGAAGCCAATGAAACAGTTAACGTTTCCAGTGATGTGGATTCAAATATTAAAAATTCCGATTATTCAATTTATCTGAAAAATCAGGACAACAGTGAAGTTATTGTATTATCTGGGAATAATTTGGAATTATTGAAATCAATGGCTGAAACTGTTTCTTTTAATGGGAATTAAACTTTTTATTCTCATTTATTTTTTTTTTTAATTTTTTAGGAGGATTTTAACATGACAGACTATGTCATCAAAACTAACAATTTATCAAAAATATATTCCAAAAATAAAGTCGTAAATTCAATCAATATGCACGTTGAGAAAGGTAAAATCTATGGGCTTTTAGGCAAAAACGGTGCTGGAAAGACCACAACAATGTGCATGCTTTTAAATCTGACATATCCAAGTGAAGGGGAAATATTTCTCTTTGGAAAAAATCCTAAAAAACATTCAAATGAAATTTATAAAAAAGTGGGTTCAATCATTGAAACTCCGGGATTTTATGAGAATTTAAGCGCATATGAAAATTTGGAAATCATTGCTAAACTGAGAGGAGATTACAATCCATTCAATATCAATTCAGTACTTGATATGGTTAATTTAACTCAGGCAAAATCAAAGAAATTCAAGGATTTTTCCTTAGGCATGAAGCAGCGTCTGGGAATAGCAGCGGCAATTATGCACAGTCCTGAGCTGCTGATACTTGATGAACCCATCAATGGCCTTGATCCATTTGGGATAAAGGAAATCAGAACATTGCTTAAAAGATTATCTCATGAATTTGGAATAACCATTCTGATTTCATCTCATATCTTAAGTGAAATAGAAAATCTTGCTGATGTAATTGGATTTATGGATAATGGCGTTCTGATAGAGGAGATGTCCAGAGAGGAGTTATTCAATAGGTTGGATAAATTTGTTGAGTTTGAAGTATCAGACATTGATTTGGCGGTAAACATTTTTAAAGAGCTTGAACTTAGAGAAAATAATGATTTCACCGTTAATGGGGATATAATTTGTTTATATACTCATTTGAACATGAGAGATAAGTTCAATGCAATATTTGTCAAAGCGGGAATTGACGTGAAAAAGGTAAATCTGTGTGAAGAGAATCTGGAAGAGTTTTTCACAAGATTCGTTTCTAATAATTAAAGGGGAGATTAGATGTTTACTTTTATAAAAATGGAATTTTTAAAACTTAAACGTTCCAAAATATTTTTGTTGAGCTTGATTGGTGCTATTCTTCCACCATTGCTTATGTTTATTGCAGTAACTTCATTTGATGAAGGCCAAACTTTCGAAGCATTATTTACAAATGTGAATATGTACATGTCTGCGATGTTTGCAGTCATGATATTTGCAATAATTATATCCTATCTGTTTGGCAGGGAATACAATGAGCATACCCTAAAGACAATGCTGACCATTCCTGTGTCAAGGGGAAAGTTTTTAATGAGCAAATATGTCATGTTTTTGGTTTGGATTGTTATTCTGACAGTAGTGACAAGTCTTTCAACACTCATATTTGGTTTTGCAGCAGGTCTTGAAGGATTCAGCGTAAATCTGTTTTTAGACAGTTTCACTCAGCTTCTCTATGCAAATGTACTGTTATTTTTAACATTCTCTCCATTTGTATTCATTTCACTGCTGATAACAAACATGGTTCCGGCGATGATTGGCGGTGCCGGTTTGTCATTAGTCAATTTGATGGTCTATGGTCAAAATTGGGCTCCGTTTGTTCCTTGGGTATGTCCATATTTAATTGCTTCAGGGGAGATAGCTGAATATGCTACAAGCATTAGCATATCTTATAGTATTATTTTAGCCACTTTTGCAATAGGATTAATAGTTTCCTACATCTACTTTACAAGAACCGATGTTTCACTTTAGCATTACTTTTCAAATGCTCTATGCATTGATATATAATACTGTAATGTCAAAGTATATTAAGAGGTGATAAAATGAATGATTTTGAAAATCAGAAATTCTGTCAATCCTGTGCAATGCCGTTGACAGATGAACTCTTTGGAACCAATGCTGACGGCACAAAAAACGAAGACTACTGCATGTACTGTTTTAAGGACGGTGAGTTCACATCAGACATGTCAATGGATGAGATGATGAATTTCTGCATTGAAAAGATGCTTGAAGTCCATCCTGAATTTGACAAAGATCAAGCCACATCCATGATGAAGGAAGTATTTCCAAAATTAAAAAGATGGAGTAATGATTAATTATTCCATAATTTCTATTTTTTTAAATTTTAAGTATTATTAAGTTATAATATTATAACATGTGTTCAATTGTAGGATTGCAAGGCAATGTTAAAGCAGAAGATATAGTTAAAATGTTAAAATCCTCTAAAAATAGAGGGCCTAACTCATCAGGAATTTATTTGGATAAAGTTTATGAAAACATTGATTTGTATGAGTTCAGTGACGATAACTTTTATCCGATAGCTTTCGGACATAACCTGCTTTCAATCTATGACTCTAACGATAGAGTCTCAAAGCCACAGCCGGTTTCAAATGACAATCTGGTTCTGGTTTTCAATGGTGAGATTTATAATTTCAACACTATCAGAAACTTCATATCAAAAGTTGGTGTGGATGCAGAAATCACCTCCGATGCTGATGCCTTGATGTATCTAATTGATTTTTATGCTAAAAAACTCGACCTGCTTAATGCAGTTCAGTCCGCAATTAGACTGATTGATGGAGATTATTCCTTTGCAGTGTGGGACGGTGAAAACCTTGCAATTGCAAGAGATCCTCTAGGTGTAAAACCATTGTTTTATGCACAAAACGATAATGTAAAAGGATTTTCATCAACAAAGCAGTCCCTAAAAGAAGTGGGATTTTCAGACATTAACACACTAAAACCGGAACATATTCTTTATAATTGGGAGGATATATCTCCCGCTCAGCCGATTTATGAAAAGGTTTTTGAAGGTGACGTTGCCAAAATAGACAAGATGTTAAGATTGAGTGTTGTCAAAAGAGTTGAAGGATTGTCAGAGATTGGCGTGATATTTTCAGGAGGCCTTGACAGCTCATATCTGGCACTGCTTTTAAAGGAAATATCAGAAAACGTTCCTTTGAAAATCAAATTGTATGCTGTCGGTGTTGAGGGCTCAAAGGATGTTGAAGCTGCAATATATGCATCAAAATTCCTGAATCTGGATTTGGAAATCTTTGAGGTTACAGAAGACTTGGTTCGTGAAGCATTGCCTGATGTAGTCAAAGCTATAGGCGATGATAATCTTATGAAAGTTGGAGTTGGCCTTACAACTTATTTTGCAACTAAAATGGTGGCTCGTGACGGTTTGAAAGTGGCCATTTCAGGTCAAGGTGCAGATGAACTCTTTGGAGGATATAAAAGATATGTCCAAAGCTTTATTGATGGAACCTTGAACTATGATTTGAGAGAGGACATGTCAAACATGTATCATGTCAATCTTGAAAGAGATGATGCATGCTCAATGCTTAATTCAGTGGAGTTAAGATTGCCGTTTTTAGACAAAAAACTTGTTGAACTGGTTTTAAACATTCCTGACAACAAAAAGATAGTGTCAATGCATGATGATATGAGAAAAAGTATCTTGAGAAAATTGGCCTTTGAAGAGGGTCTTGATTATGAAATAGCTTACAGGCCTAAAAAGGCGGCCCAGTATGGAACAGGCATTGACAAGATATTGAGGAAAAAAATTGTAAAAGATACAGACATTTCAAAATATCTGGAATAATTTTTAGACTTTTGTAAAATATCATTTACATTTTTTACTTTTTTTCTTTATTTATACTTATTTTTTAATTTAGAAACATTTAAATACTTCTTTTCAATTAATTAATTATGGCTTATTTTATACAAGTGTATTCTTTATAAATATAATGTCGTTTCGGTATTAAATGACTCACAAAGAATTTACTCTTTTGCAGCACTTTACATACTATTTTTTTATTATTTGGAGGTTTTATTATTATTTATTTTAGAGAGGGTGCTCAATGAAAGTCGAGCAATTAATTACAAATCCTAAAAAGAGTATAATCGGTTTAAGCATTCCGATGATACTTTCTTTGTTTTTAACAATGGTCAACAACCTTGCTGATGCTATGTGGGTATCAGGGCTTGGTGCAGATGCTCTTGCAGCTATCGGAATTGTAACACCACTTTTCATTATCATTATTGGTCTTGGAATTGGTCTTTCAGCAGGTGTAAACTCATCCGTTGCACGTTTTATAGGAAAGGGAGACATGAAAAACGCTGGAAACAGTGCAACGCACGGTGTGATTTTAAGTATTATAGTAAGTATAGTGATTCCTGGTTTGATTGTACTGTTCTTGGATCCTCTTTTAATGGCTATCGGAGGTGCCAATGTATTGGGACTTGCCCATGAGTATGGAGTTTGGATTATTTCTGGTGGATTTACAATAATCATTCAAAACATTTACTGTGGAATATTCAGGTCTGAAAACAAGGGCGTTAAGGCGACACTGCCTATTGGTGTTGCAGCGGCTCTAAACATCATTCTAGATCCAATATTCATCTATAACCTGAATATGGGTGTTGCTGGTGCAGCTATTGCAACAGTTCTTGCAAACTTCATTGGTCTTTTAATGTATCTTTACTGGTCATACATCAAAAACGACAATACAATTGATGTTAGAAGCTATTCAAGAAACATGGCAATCTACAAGGATATCATTTCAGTTGGAGTTCCTGCAAGTATGGAACAAATCCTGATGTCACTTTTCTCAATGGTAATCAATGTAATTTTGGTAATGGTTGCAACAACAGATGCGGTTGCGGTTTATACAACAGTCTGGAGACTGATCAGTATCGGCGTAATGCTTCCTGTAGGTTTCGGAACAGGTGCAATCAGCGTATTCGGAGCACTGTTCGGTGCAAGAAAAACAGAATACATCATGGATACATTTGCTTACGTTCACAAGATTGGTTTTGTAGGTTGCATAGCAATGGCAATAATATTGGCAGTCTTGGCACCATATCTTGCAATGCTCTTTGGCGGTGCAGGCCTTAACGATGAGATAACTGAAGTAACAATCCTGCTCTGTCCATATATTATATTTGCAAGCTGGAGTATTATTTCAGGTTGCATATTGCAGAGTTTCGGACGTGGAGACCTAAGTCTGGGATTCACATTTTTCAAACAGATTGTTTTAACATTGATATTCATTTGGATGCTGCTCTGGATGGGTGAAAACGGAGTGTACTGGGGTATTGTTATTGCTAACTTCGTTGGAAGCTTGATACAACTACTGTTCACTCACAGATATGTTAAATCAATTCAAAAATATTACAGATAGTTTTTTCACTATCTTTCTTTTTTTTCTTATTTTTTTTAATCTAATTTTAGCGAAATAATCTTTAACTTTATTAATACTAAAAAACAAAATAAATATATTATTTATAATTATAGGAGTTTATGTTAATGACAATCTAAAAAGATGCAGAAGATATTATAGAAAAATTCTAAAAAATTTTGGAAGACATTCCGGATTCAGATGAAACCTGGTACATCACAGACAACCTAAACCTAACACGTGATGATGAATCTCACCTGAAGAATCCGGAAAAAATATTGAGAAACGCTAATATTAATAAAGATGGAAATCTCATTGTTAAAAAAGCAGATTGGACAAGTTAAGAGTGATTAAAATGAAAATGAACTTAGTTCTAGAACTTTTAGATATTCCTGGTCAGTTAGTTTCCGTTTTGGAACCGATTGGTACACTTGGCGCTAACTTGGTGACTGTAATACATAAAAGGGAATTGAAAAACGAACAGGGAATGGTTCCGGTTCACATTACAATCGAAGGGGAACGTGAAAACCTTTTCAATGTTATTCAAAAATTCGATGATTTGGGAATTTCCATTGTTGAAATGGATGGTGTCGTCAAAAAAGAAATGATCAGTACTCTGTTATACGGCCACATTGTAGACCAGGATGTAAGGGACACTATGGACAGAATCAACGCATTGAAAGGTGTTGTAATAACCGGTTTTGACATTAAGTTAGATGGTGAAAAAGAATCTACAGCATTAATTACTCTTGAAACAGATTACGGTAAGAAACAATTTGTATTTGATAAGATTAAAGAGATTGCTGAAGAAAAACAATTACTAATGATTAATGAAGTATAGGGATTATTATGGATGAATGTAGAGTCATAATTATGGGATTCGGAGCAGTTGGCCAAGGTGTGGCTAATGCGATTTCCCTCAAAAAGGATTTGATTAAGCAAAAAACAGGAGTGGCTGTAAAAGTTGTAGCGGCTGCCGATTCATCTTCATCTGCAATTTCCGCTGATGGTTTAGATGAAAAATTACTTGTAGAAACTAAAGAAAAGGAAGGAAAATTATCAGCCTATCCGGATTTCGGGTCTGATAAAAACGGTGAAGATGTCTTGGATGCTGTTGATTATGATTGTCTAATTGAAGCAACTCCTACAAATATTGTTGATGCAGAACCTGCATTTTCACTAACACTTAAAGCTTTCAGTCAGGGAAAGGATGTTGTAACATCAAACAAGGGACACTTGGCACTTAAATTCGGTGAAGTAGTTGGTGCAGCTAAAAAGGCTGGAGTTGAATTCAAATATGAAGCCAGTGTTGGCGGTGCAATGCCAATTATCAATTTTACAAAAGAAACATTGTCCTCTTGTGATATAAAATCAATTGTAGGTATCTTGAATGGAACTACAAACTACATCCTGTCAAGAATGACCTCTGAAGGAACTGACTACGAAGTGACCTTAAGAGAATCACAGGAGTTAGGTATAGCTGAAACAGACCCTACACAGGATGTTGAAGGTATTGACGCAGCTTGTAAAACTGTAATTTTGGCAAACTCACTTTTAGGAATCGATGCAATATACAGTGATGTTGAAGTCAAGGGAATATCTGACATTAACTCTCATGCTATCGAGCTTGCTAAAAAGGACGATTACCTTATAAAATTGATAGCTGAAGTATCTCCAGAACAGTTAAGGGTAGCTCCACGTTTAGTCAAAAGAGGAAGTTCCTATGATGTAAGCGGAACTTTGAACATGGCTACAATCCACACTGACCTGGCAGGAGATATAACTGTAATGGGACTCGGAGCAGGATCACTTGAAACTGCTTCTGCGATGTTGACTGATTTAATTAGTATTTTAAAAAATAAAAACTAATTAAATATTTTTTTACTTTTTTTTTAGATAATATGAAATACGTAATTTTTATTCCAGACGGATCTAGTGATTACCCTGTTGATGAATTGGATGGAAAAACTCCTTTAATGGTTGCAAATACACCAAATATTGATAAATTAGCTAAAAAAGGATATGGCGGATTTACAAATAATGTTCCTGAACAATACACTCCAGGGTCTGATGTTGCAAACATGAGTATCTTTGGTTTTAATCCTGCAGATTACTATACTGGTCGTGGGCCACTTGAAGCAGGTAGTGAAGGAATTCCAACAAAACCTGAAGATGTAATATTCAGATGCAACACCATTTTCATTGAAAATGACGCAATGGATGACTTCAATGCAGGTCACATTTCCACAGAAGAGGCAGATGAACTGATGAAAGGATTGAACTAATATTTCCATGAGAAATATCCTGATTTCAAGGGAAAATTCTACACTGGCGTAAGCTACAGACATTTATTTATTTACTCCTGTGACAGTGTTGAGGATGCAGAAATCCTATCAAGCATCAAGACAATGCCTCCTCATGACATTACTGGAGAGAAGCTCGTTGATAATCTATTCGGTGAATGTGAACTTGCTCAGGAAATCCAACAGATAATGTTTGAGTCAAGAGAATACCTCAAAGATGCTGAAGTAAACCAAAAACGGGAAATTCCAGCTAATATGGTATGGCTATGGGGACAAGGAGTAACACCGACATTGCCTAACTTTGAAGAGACTTACGGCATAACCGCTTCAGTAATAACTGGTGTGGATTTACTTAAAGGCATTGGAAACTTCGCAGGAATGAACATCATTA
>JAFUIW010000015.1 GCA_017473945.1 Methanobrevibacter sp.
CACATGAATAAGCAAAGATGACATCCTTTACACAAATTTTCATCAATAATAATCAATTTTAAAATCTCCTAACAATTCTATGATAAATAAATATAGAATGGTATATATTTATGTTAATAAACATTTAAATATCTTATGAAAATTCGATTAAATTAAAATTTATTTAAAATTAAAAATAAAATGTTAATCATGAACCATTTACAAACACCAGTAACCGATGATGATTTGGCCGGTCTTGATGTTGGAGACCAAATTTCAATTACAGGAACAATGTATACCGGCCGTGACGCCGCCCTTCCCCAACTTGTCGGGCTGATTGAGAAAAATGATGTCCCATTTGATTTGAATGGTGCAGTCATTATGCATACCGCTTTCAGCGATGCAGGAATCGCACCTACAACAAGCAGCAAAGTTGAGATTGAATCAACAATTCCGAAATTAAGTGAAGCAGGAGTTAAAGTTCACATCGGAAAAGGCAGGTTAAGTGATGAAACACTGAAAGAACTGGAGAAAAACAATTCCATTTTCGTAATAACCCCGCCTGTTGCGGCATTGCTTACAAGCAAGGTTTTAGAAAAAAAGTGTGTCCTGTTTGAAAATGAGGGCATGGAAGCCATGTTTGAATTAAAAGTAGAAAAAATCCCTGGGATAGTAGCTATCCACAAGGGAAAAAGAATTTAAAACGAAGATTTATTCTTCGTCTTCTTCATCGTCAGATTCTTCTCTTTTTTCGAATTCATCTACGAAATTAACTTTGGTAATTTCTTCGATGTTATCCCAAATATCTTTAGCTATTCTGAATCTTGCAAATGTTACATCCATGTAAGATTGTTGGTCGAATTTAGCCATTTCATCTAATTTGATGTTTGCAACGCCATCGACGATGTTGATTTCGGTTTTGTCAATGTCCACGTTAGGGTTGGAGTAGTGTAACTCAATCATACTTTTGATTTTTTCTTCTTCATCAGCGATGATTTCAGTTACTTCAACATCGTAAACTAAATCTTTTCCGGCTAATTCGTGGTTGAAGTCAACTTTTACTCTTCCACCGTTGACGGTTAAGATTTTACCGGTTGCACCTTCGGATTGGATTCTCATACCGGGTACAGGAGTCATGCCTTGTTTTTTGAATTCTCTCATAGGCACTAATTGAATCATTTTAGGATCTCTTGGTCCGAATGCATTATCAGAATCAACTTCAACATGTTTGGTTTCTCCTTCTTCCAAACCAATAATTGCTTCTTCAATTGCAGGTAATAAGTGGTTTCCACCTACAACAATAGGGATTGCTTTGTAAGTTTTATTTTCATCGAAAATTCCTGCTTCTTGTGCAATTTCATCATAAGTAGTATCGAATACTTCATCAGTTTCTTTTATTTTACCTGTAAAATTTACTCTTACAAAATCTCCGTTATCTATAGCCATAATTTTAGCTCCTTAAAATAATTTTGATTAAATAATTTGTTAATAAATATAACATTAATAATTATAGTAACCATCATTTATTAAAGTTTTGTTTATTGATGGTTTTGATGTAAAAAATAAGTGTTAATAAAAAAAATTAAAATTAGAATGGAAGACTGACATACCTATTGTTTAGCCTGTAAGTATTAGTGTTCCAATTCTTAATTTTTCCTAAAGAATTTTTATAGCTGATCGGGTCGCCAACCACCCAAGTATTGCCAATTAAGACTTGAGTCCAGACATGTCCGTACCAGCCATCACTGAATCTGCATGTTCCATGAACATATCTTGCATTAAAGCCTGCGGTCCGGTACATTGAAATTAACAGGTGAGCCTGGTCTACACAATTGGCCCCGCCGGAATTCAATGTGCCCACAGCACCCTTGTGTGAGTCATAATAGTAATCATACCATATGGTATCTCTCACATAGTTAAACAAAGCCTTTGCCTTGTCTACATCATTGGTCAATCCTTCTGTTAATGTCTTAACCAGTGATTTGATTTTTGCATTGTTTACCGGACAATTCTTGGATGCCTTGTGGTATGAGCTTAAAGAGGAAACTGTGTTTTTCACGTTGAGTCCGCTGCCGAACTTTGAGACTTTGACG
This sequence comes from Methanobrevibacter sp., assembly GCA_017473945.1. Taxonomy (GTDB): domain Archaea; phylum Methanobacteriota; class Methanobacteria; order Methanobacteriales; family Methanobacteriaceae; genus Methanocatella. The sequence goes on from JAFUIW010000015.1 coordinate 2,073, forward strand.
TTTATTGTTTTGGATGTTGAAGTTGGAAGATAGTCATTGTCACCTGATGAAGTTACAGAAACCTTATAACTTCCAATATCAACAGTTGTCTTGATTGTTGCATATCCATTGGATGCAGTTTTTCCAGTGTATGTTACACCATCAATTGTCAATTCAACAGTTTGACCTGAAATTGGCTTTCCATTCTTGTCTGTCAATAAAACCTTAAATGTCTGCAAATTGTCCTTATATGAAGTTCCGCTTTTCCATGTAAGCTTGGAATCACTGCTTCTTTCAAATACTGTTATCTTGCATGAGCCTGAAGTGCCGTTTACCTTAAGTTTGGAGTTGGTTTTGAAATAAACGGTGTGGTCACCTAAATCCAAATTAATAGGTGCAGATGCAATTCCGTTCCTGTCAGTGCTTGCAGTATATGTTTTGCCTTCGATTGTAAATGTCATGGTTCTTCCGGCTAAAGGAACGCCGTCTGCTGTGAAAGCAACCTTAATTGGAGTGCCTGCACCATGACCGAATCTTGTATTTTTAGCTGTTAACTTGACATCTGAAGGATTGTCTATAATTGCAACCGTATTTGTTGCTTTTGATGGCTTGAAAAACTTGTTTCCAACATATTTATATTCGACAGAATAAATTCCCTTTTTAAATGATTTCACATCAAGTGAAACTACACCGTTGCGGTCAGTCTTTTTGGAATATGTTTTTCCGTTGATTGTGATTTTAATAACCTTGCCTGATTTTGAATCGTCACCCAAACTTGTTGTGAATTTTGCTTTGATTAGCTTATCGTCGGTTGGAGTCAGTTCATAATATTCAGTTGACAGTTTGGTGGATGCTGTCGGACAGATTTTGACAGCGTTAGTTTTTGTAAGACCGTCAGTATTGTATGAGATGACCTTGTATGTTCCTTTTTTAAGCTTATTCAATGCCAGTTTTGCCTGGCCTTTGGAATTTGTCTTGACCTTGTAAGTTTTACCTTTAATTTTGAATTTGACATATTTGTTGGTCAGTGCCTTTCCATTGCTTTTAAGGAATTTTGCAGTGAACTTTTTGGAGTTTCCCACAACATTTTTGACATCATTTGCAGTGATTGTTGACAAGACCTTAAAAGTGGTTGTCAGGGAGTATCCTGTAATTGGATCAACTGAAGTAACCTTATATGTGCCCGGCTTGAGGTTTACATCAAGGCTTACTGAACCTGCACTGCTGGTTTTTTTAGAGTATTTCTTTCCATTGACGGTTATGCTGACAAGAGTGTTTTTCAAAAGATTGCCGTAGGTGTCATAAAATACTGCAGTGTATTTTTTGCTTCCCTTATAATATTTTGATATGTCGCTTGCCTTGATTGTAGGCAATATCTGAACATAGGAAGACAGGCTGCCGGATTGGTGTGTTGAATCGCCAGAAAAATATGCGTTTGCCGGATATTTTCCAGGAGTTAAATTTAGATTAAATTTAGCAACGCCGTTATTGTCTGTAACAGCAGTGTAATCGACATTGTTGATAGAAAAAGTGACTGACTTATTAACTAATGACACATTTGAGTCCGTATCAGTCAATGTTAAACTATAATATCCTTTATAGTATATTTCATTTGTATTCGATGACAATGATGTTTGGTTTTTACCATTTGCAGTTAAAATGTCATTATTTCCAACATTTAATGCATTTTCAGAATTGTCATTGTGTGTTTGCACATCATCTTCAATTTGAAGAGCAATATCCTCATTAAAATTTGATGAATACGCATCAGTGACATTTACATCACCTGCTTGAATTGTACTGATTGAAAAAAACAGAACTGATATAAAAAACAATGAGAATATTATTTTTTTGTTCAAAATTAATTACCTCCAATTATGATTTTCATAATTTTTAATCTTTACATTTGATTAAATTGTTATTCATATAAATAATGTTTGTAAAAAATATATTACATTATGAATACTCATCAACTGCTCTTGCTAAAAAACTATTATTTATAAAAAATATACCATAAGTCATGCAAAGAAGAGGTGCAGTTAATTTACCCCTCCACGGAGGCCATCCTCCAAGATGGTTATTTACAAGAATGGTTGACCTATCAGGTGCACTGGCTTCAGTTATAATTGAAGAGTACAGTTTAGAGGAATTTCTGAATCGTATTTCAAATCCATACTGGTTTCAAGCATTTTCATGTGTTTTAGGATTTGACTGGCACTCATCCGGTACCACCACAACTACATTGGGTGCCCTGAAAGCATCACTGTCTCACGAAGAGCATGGAATTTATCTGACAGGAGGCAAAGGTGCAAAATCAAGAAAAACACCTGAAGGAATCGAACATGCAGGAGAAGTATTTAACCTAAAGACAAAAACGACCGAAAAACTAGTTGAGACAAGTAAATTATCTGCCAAAATCGACAATTCATGTATCCAGGACGGATACACATTATACCAGCATAACTTCTTTGTTACTGAAAAAGGCGATTGGGCGGTTGTTCAGCAAGGCCTAAACACCGAAAACAAATATGCTCGTAGATACCATTGGCTAGGTAGTGAAGTTGAAAAACTCTTGAATGATCCTCACAGCGGAATCTCCTGCGATAAAAAAACACCAAACACCCTCAATATGTCTTCAAAAGACAGTGAGGAAGCTCAAAAAATCAGCGTTGATTTAATCAATGACAATCCCAATCATTTAAGGCAATACTTTAAAAGAAAAGACAATCAAATGCTTTTAGAAGACTTTACAATGCCTGCCCATCACCCCGTTTTAGACATGGACATTTCGGACAAGGAGTTTGAGATATTGACAAAGGCATGGGAAATCCAGCCTGAAAACTATGAGGAACTGATAATGCTTCAGGGAATCGGTCCCAAAAAAATAAGGGCACTTGCGTTAATCTCAGATTTGGTCTACGGAGAACCTGCAAGCTGGAAGGATCCCGTAAAATACAGTTTCACACACGGAGGAAAGGACGGTTTTCCATATCCTGTTGACAGGGATGTCTATGACAATTCTATTCAAACAATAAGAGATGCCCTTGACCAAGCACGCATAAAAAAAGAAGAAAAATTAAAAGCAATTAAGAGACTGGATGATTTCATCTCTTAACGGTTTTCATCATGAATATTAACTGTTTTACCATGTGCTGTCGGAATGACTTCAAGAACAGGATTTTCAAATTCCAATTCAAATTCCTTACCATCCATCAGAAGGTGCTGAAATACGGCAAGTGAAGACACTTCAGAGTGAGGCTGAGTAGTGACTGATACGTTCCAGTCAGCGGCTTTATAAACTTTTCCGGGAACCTTTGCACCGCCTACAACTATTAAAATGTCAGACCCATCTTCTCTCACCTCAGGTGCAATCTCATGAGCCTGTGACCCATACATTGTCAAGTGAACGACTTTTCCGCCGTCAGCTTTCCATTTGTTGATGACACCCATTGCACTTTCTGTGTATTCTATTTCAAAATTGCCTCCAAATCTTGAAGCGGTGTCCCTAACGTTTTCCATAAGCTTATTGTCACGTTCTCCGGCAAGGTATATTTTACTTGCACCGAATGCACGGGCAGTCAAACAAACATGAGTTGTAATACGAGTATCTCTTTTCAGTCTATGGTCCAATCTTAAAACATTAACATTCATACTATCAATAATAGATTAACCATAAAAATATTTAATAATTTCTAATGGGATGAGATGGCCACTCAGAACAAATTTTGGGAGGTAAAATATAGAAATAATTAATGTGTGATAATATGCAATTTGAATGGTGTTTCATGACATCACGGGCCAATCTCATCAATACTAGCTATGAACGCCATAATATATAAAATAATGCTTTTTAAAGCTTCAATATTGATTTTAACTTGTAAAATTATTTTAAATGAAGAATAATGCACTTGCCATGAATAACAGTGAAAATAACCTGCCGACTTCATTGCTCATTCCCAAGACATCCCCATTTGCAAGAACAAAATTGCGCCTTGCAATGACTGCAATGATTAATCCGCTGACAATTGCTCCGATAACACCCATCAAACCTGCAAAATTACCCAATAAAAGTGCAATAACTGCAATTATAAAAGTTGATGCAATATAATTAGCAGAATTGGTTTCATTTATAAAGTAACTACCAATTCCCGGAGTCAACGGCTTGGACAATAACGCTGTAGTAAGTAAAGATGTCTTGGCAGACATTTCACAGATTATGATTCCCAAAATGAAATTATAATCAAGAATATTGTACAGTCCTGCGATTGTCAGGCTGGCCACCAAAAATAAAGTTGCCACACCGCCGGCACCGACGGAGGAGTCTTTCATCACCATGATTTTCTTTTCAGGCGCTCCGTGAACCATGACACCATCTGCCATGTCCATGACTCCATCCAGGTGATTGTATCCGGTTATGATCATTAAAAATGCATAAACTATAGTTGCTGTGAAAAATGAGTTCAAATGCAAAAACTCCAAGGACACATATCCACAGATTGCTGCCAGTATTCCCACGAATATATGTAAAAACGGCCAGCACCAGGTGAGTTTTGTCATGTACTCGATTGATGTGAAGACATTAATCGGCAAAATTGTTGAGAATGTCAAAAGACCCAAAAGTGACCTGATTGGTGAGAATTCCTCATCTTCAAAGTAATCGTCATTTTCCATAGCTATTCTCCAGTATTTATGAATCAAAATTCAATCATTTCATTTCCTTATTTAGATATTGTATTTTCAATTATAATTAATTTATTATGCCCATCATTTTAAACTTAAAACTAATGTCACATCACCAGATCCCAAAACCTCTTTCAAATGATTGGAATCAACATTATCTATTTTTCCCAATTTGGTATAGCTCCAGGAATGAGAACCGTAAAAAAGAGACATTTTATCGCCTTGATATAGTACAATATCTCCCGGAGAGGTGTTAACGTTTTCATCAGAGGTCGGAAGTGAAAATCCCAAATCGCCAACTTTTTCAAAACCTCCATATTCAGTTGCATTAACTGTGACATTTCCTTTTTCCAATGTCTTAATCAATTCCTGTGTAGCGGAATTATTTTCCAGTTTGACATCAAATGTCTCATCATTAATTTTCATTTTAATTGAATCATCCACACTATCATCTCCACTAACTGCGGTGCAAGCCAACAAAATTAATATTATCATCATACAACATTTTTTGATAAACGACATTTAATCACCTAAAACTAAAACGCATTGTTATTTTAAACTTAAAACTAACGTGACATCACCAGTGCCCAAAATATCTTTTAAATCCTTTGTATTCTCCACTTTACCCAATTTTGTATAAGACCATGAATTAGAATCATAAAATATGGATATTTCATCACCATTATAAAGCACAATATCTCCTAAGGAAGTGGTAATGTATTTATCACTTCTTGGAAGTGAAAAACCTAAATCTCCAACTTTTTCAAAATTCCCATAATCTTCAGCATGAATTCTGATATCCCCACTTTTTAGCCTGTTCAACAATGTTTTTGCTGCAGAGTTATCCTCCAATTTCACATTCAAAACATGATTGTTTACTTTCAGCTTTATCATATTTGAACGAGTTATTGTTTTAATATATGTTTTTGAAGAAGCAGATTTGACCTTAGAAGTGGCTTTGATATTGATTACAACATTGTGTTTTGATTTAGTTAAAGATTTGGTGTTAATGCTCACAATTCCATTATTATTCGTTTTTAAAGAATATTTCTTATATTTTTTGCCTGTGAAAACTTTTACAGTCACTTTAATATTCTTCATTGGCTTTTTAGATTCTTTATTTTTAACAGTGATTTTGTATTTTTTATTTTCATTGTAATAGCTTGTGAATTTTGGAGCCGAAATTGCCAGTTTAGCTTTTGTAATTTTGATTAAGCTAGATTTTTCTTTAGATAGGAATCGTTTTGAATCCTTGACATTGACAATGACCTTATGACTGCCAATGCCCAACATGGACGCGTGATACTTAGCAATTCCATTTAAATCACTTTTTATAGTGATTTTTTTATATTTATTGCCAGAATATACTTTTAAAATAAGTTCAACATTAGATGCAGGTTTTTTAGCTTTACTGTCAATGACTTTTACTTTGAAATATTTGCCTGAACCATATGTTGTCGATAATTTTGAAGGAGTCATTGATATCGATTTAATTTCATCTGAATCATTTTTAGTCAAATCCGATTGTGCAAACTCGTTGGAATCAGATACATCCACTTTTGAAGTATTGTCAACTACTGTCACATTATCGCCAATATCAGTTGAATTTTCACTGCCTTCAAATGCATTAACAGCAGAAATACCCAATATCCCGAAAATAAAAATCAATACAAAAATAATTTTTTTACCAGACATATAAACCACCGAATTACAAGTTAAGAATATCAATATAAGTTTCTTTGATGAATGTTATTTCATCATCCGTATAGAAATCATCCTCATTAGTGTCTAAAGCAAAAATAATAAATTCATACAATACTTTATTTAATTTTCTTCCTTTTGAAGTCAAGACATATTCAGTCTCATGATTTTCAATAGTTTTTTCTATCAAGTTGTTGTTTTCCATTGACTTGAGGCATCTTGTAAGAGATTTGTTGTCCAAATTTGGACGATTTTCCTGAAATTGTGTGAAATGCTTCTTTCCCAAAAATAAATCCTTTAAGATGTAAAATGTCCATTTATTGCTTATTGATTTAATTGCATTTCCCACAATATTTCTTTCAAATTGATTCCCATACAATTTATCCTCTAGAACCATGAACGATTATTTGTTTTTAATAGTTTTAATAGTTTTAGTGGCAAAAATGCCACAATAATTATTTTTATTAACTGAAGGATAATTATAACCATCATATAAAAGCATACTTGCCGAGTCAAAAGATTTTTTTCAAAATAGGGCAATGACATATTACAGGAGAGTTACATGTTTGAAAACGTAAGGAAAGACCATTTGAAAGTTTTGTTTATCTTCTTAATAGCCAGTTCGATTTTTGCCACATCCCAATCCATTGTTACAACTGCATTAGTTCCAATAATGGAAGATTTTAATGTATCTTCAATAATTGCACAATGGTCATATTCAATATTTTTACTTACATTGGGAGTTGTTATTCCACTTAATGCATTCATATCACGGAGATTTAAGGCCAAAACAATTTATATATCTGCCGTGAGCTGTTTTATAATCGGGTCACTGCTATGTTATATTTCCTGGAACATAATAACTCTAATTATGGGCAGAATTCTGCAGGCCGTTGCTTACGGTATTATAATGCCATATACTCAAATAATTCTTTTAAAAATAGCTCCTGAAGACCAATGGCAAATGTTTATGGGCATTTATGGAATTTCAATCGCATTCACCCCAGTATTAGGAATGATTTTAGGAGGATACATCATCGACATTTATGGCTGGAAAAATATTTTCTCAATATTTGTAGCCCTATCACTGCTCACTTTAGTTTTAGGATTATTGTTCGTTAAAATCGATTTTGGATGTGAAGATTACCCATTAGACATTGCTTCTGCAATCCTATCATTCACAGGTTGTTTTGGAGTGATTTTTGGATTTACAAACATTTCACAGTATTCCATAATGAGCGTTTATGTATTGCTGCCAATCGTCATTGGCGCAATTTGCCTGATACTGTTTTTCAAAAGGCAAAACAAGATTGAAAAACCGTTAATTAACATGAGCATACTTAAAAACAGATATTTTGCAATCGGAATATTGGTTTTGGTAATCGGATATTTCATGTACAACGGCTGCACAGCATTAATTCCAATTTTCGTTCAGGGCATTGCAGGCCATGATGCAATAACAACATCACTCATTGTTTTCCTGGAGGACTAGCATTAATAATCTTCAATTTTGTTGGACCCCTTCTTGCAACAAGATTTGGCATTAAAACTCCAATCATTTTAGGATGTGCAGGATTAATGACCGGACACATATTTATGATTTTCTTTACCCGAGACTCAACAGTGATTTTCCTTGCAGTGTCACAATTCATTCGTTATGTAGGCTTCGGATTGTTATTCATCCCAATTTCAACTTGGGCAATATCCATGGTTTCAGATAAAAGTGAAGATGCATCTACAGTGTATAACACTTCAAGAGAAATTGCAGGATCAATCGGCTCTTCAGTTCTTGTTGTGATTACTTCAGCCTTGGCCGGCGGTGAAGTCGGACAGAATTTAGTTTCAGAAGTTGCATTTAGCCAGACTTCATTAATATTAGTTGCTTTAACTACAGCAATATTTATCATATCCATATTATTCATTAAAGAAAAAGATGAAATTCTCTGAATTAATTAAAGACGAAAATCAAAATATTATCTGAAAATTATTCCTCAAATATTTTAGTAACGCACCCTGCAATCAGCCCTGCAAAGGCATCGTCAAGAATCGGAGGCAGGCCATATATTATTCCAGGTTTTGCCTCATCATACTTTATGAAATTGAATGTTGCCTTTGTTCCTGCAATCTGATTGGCGATGGCCATTCCCAATACATCACCTGCATGAACTGCTTCATCAATTTCCCGCAATCCTCTTTGGGTTAAAACCTGCTCGGTTTTCATTGAGGCGACAAGAAGTGCAATGACATCAACATCAGTTAGGGATTTCATGATTTGCGCTTCCAGCTTATCCTCCAACACTGATGTGACTTCAACATGACTGACAAGCGCCAGTCCAGCTTCAACCAAATCCCCAATAAGTATTCCTTCAGAAACAAAATAATCAAGGATTCCGAATGTCAGTTCCATCTTTTCAAAGGCATCTTCCATGCTGATTTCAACAGCATCTTCAATCCTTGTTTTCAAATCGTCAAAGTCAACCTCATCAAATTCTGCGTTATTAATGTCCAGACTTTTACCGTCACAGTCGACATTAGCCAAAACCGCTAAAAAATCATTTGTATTCAATATATTTTGAATGTGTACCGGTAAAGACAGATTAGCCAAAAATTTTGATTTAATGTTTGCAACAATCTTGAAAATCTTAAGCAGGTCCTTTGGAGACAATATTTTGTCAATGTAAACTACATGACTTAAATTGACTCTTGCATCGACAAAACCCATTGGAGAGTTTACAACCTTCAGATTATCAGTGAAATCCTCAACGACAAGGTCACTTGAAATAAAAGTGAAAATTGACAAATCTCCATATGTATTTTCAAAATAATCAATATCGCCGCATGCCTGGGCAATATATGCTCCCTGAGACTGATTGAATGTCTCAGCCCTTTTGGCACAGGCATTGAATTCATCTTTTGCATTTATGATATTGACATTTTCGACAATACCAATGCCGTCACTGACAGTAAAGTCACTGAAGGCCAAAAAATAATCCGGATTGTTAATGCAGATTCCATAGTCTTTCCTGATAACATTAATCTTATTTTCCATAATCTTGCCTACCCCTTCACTTAATCATATACTATATTAATCATTTAATTTAAATTTTATATTAGAAATTAAAAGGAATTATATTATGACAATTATTATTGACCCACAATCCAGCGGAATAGCTGGAAACATGATTATTGGTGCTCTTGTTGATTTGGGAGCCAACCAAGATGAATTAAAGGAAATCATGGAAACCTCAGCAGAGCAATTCGGAAAAGTGAATGTGACCTTCAAAAAGGTAGTAAAACATGGAATCGCATCAACATTCTGCCATGTGGAAATGCTGGAGCACAAGCATTCAACAAGTTATCTGGAATTCATTCAAAAAATTGAAGAGCTAGACATTGATGAGAAAGTCAAAAGAACTTCAATTAAAGTGTTTGAAAGAATTGCGAAAGCCGAATCAAAGGTGCATGGAAAATCATTGGATGAAGTTCATTTTCATGAAGTCGGAGCAAGTGATGCAGTTGCAGATGTCATCGGGTCAATATATGCATACTACTCACTTAACCTGGACAATCACAAAATAATAGGTCTTCCGATAGCCGTCGGCGGAGGAAGGGTTAAAACCGCCCATGGAACAATACCTGTCCCCGCACCTGCTGTCATTGAAATTCTGAAGGATGCAAAAATGGTTGGAGGGCCTGTTGACAGGGAACTTGCAACGCCAACAGGTTCGGCGATTTACTGTGAAATCTGTGATGAAATCAAAGAATTCATTCCACTCATCAAGCCTAAGAAAGTTGCATACGGAGCCGGAAGAAAAGACTTCGACCATCCAAATGTTTTGAGAATCATTGAAAGCACAGACATTTCAGAAAGCGACAGGATTGACGTTATAGAAACAAACATTGATCATTTGACAGGCGAAGAGATAGGATATCTTTTTGACAGGCTTATGGATGAAGGAGCAAGTGACGTGTCAATAACTCCTATAATAATGAAAAAAAACAGACAGGGAAGCCTTCTGAAAGTGATTTCTGCAAGAAAAAATAGGGATCATCTAATTGACATCATATTCAAAGAAACCGGAAGTTTAGGAATTCGAATTGCCCCAAACCTGCATCGAGGAATTGCAAAAAGAGAATTTGTAAAAAAAGAATTTGACATTGCAGGAAAAACATTCGGCGTTACATTTAAAATAGCTTACGTCAATGGAGAAATCATCTCTTCAAGACCGGAATATGAGGATTTAAAAAGAATAGCCAAAGAGTGTGATTTGCCTTTAAGAAAAGTTAAAGAGATGATACAATGAAAAAGGCAATTTCGGTTTTATCAGGAGGCCTTGACTGCACTGTTGCAACAAGCGTTTATGCAAAAGACTATGAAATTCATGCAATAACATTCAATTACGGACAAAAAGCATTTGAAAGGGAACTTCAAGCTGCAAATGAAATCTGTGCAAAAATGAACTGGACACACGAAGTCATTGACCTGCCATGGCTTTCAAAAATCAGCACTTCAAGTCTTAATACCTCTGAAGACATTCCAGAAGTTTCAATCGATGATTTGGACGACATAGAAAAAAGCAGCGAAACTGCAAACAGCGTCTGGGTTCCTGCAAGGAATATGGTATTTACATCAATTGCAGTATCTTATGCAGAAAGCATTGGAGCGGAAAAAATCATAGTCGGATGGGATGCTGAGGAAGCTGCAACATTTCCAGACAACTCAAAGGAATTTTTAAACACATTCAATGAATTGATTGCCGTCGGTTCACCGGAAAATATTAAAATTGAAGCACCAGCTATTGATTTAACAAAAGAAGAAATAGTAAAATTAGGAGTTGAAACTGGTGCCCCAATGGAATTAAGCTATTCCTGTTATAAAGGAGGAAATAAACATTGTGGTGTTTGTGAAAGTTGTATGAGGCGTAGGAGAGCCTTCACACAACTTGGAATAGAGGATTTAAGTGAATATGAGGATTAGTCAAATTCCTCCAAATCTTTTTTCCAGTTAACCTCATCCAAACTAATATTCTTTCTCATGCTAGTTGTTGCAACATCAATGGAGCTATACAATTTTTCAACACCCCGAGCGGATTTATCATAATTAGCAATGCGAGATTTCCTAATACCAATGTTGCCTGCTTCGGAATATGAATCAATATCCGCACCAATGAATATGAACTCCCAATTGTGATTTTCAATCATGTTTTTAATCTGGGATTTTGAAAATTCAACGGATGCATTTTCCATTCCGTCAGTAGTTATTACAAACAATGCATTATTGTCAATTTCCTTATCCAAAGTAGTTATTGTTTTTCCGATTGCATCCAAAAGTGCAGTTGAACCTCTGACATAGTATTCATCAGGTGTTAGCTTAGCCACTTCATGAATATCTCTTCTTTTGTATAACATTTCATATTCATGGTTAAAAAGGATTGTAGTTACTCTTGTATTTCCTTCTTTTGATTTTTCCTTTTCGATAAATGAGTTAAACCCGCCGATTGTATCTTGTTCAGACCCATACATGGATCCGCTTCTGTCAATTAAAAATATCAAGTCCAAGTCTTCTACTTTAGGCATTATATTCACCCCACTTGTTTTGTAAAAATATTATTAATAAGTTGTTAATAACTTACACACAATATGTTACCTATAAGGAGTATATAAACCTTTCGAAAATAGAAAAAAATATAATAAAAAAAGTTATTTTAAATCTTTTAAAATCTTTTTACCATCATCGGAAAGCCTGTAAAGACGTCCCTTTTTAACTTCAGGATTTATGCACTCCAAAAGACCTAATTTTTTAAGTAAAGTTAAAACGTTAGATATGTGGTTTGGCAGGATATTGCAGTCGGCGGCAAGTTGACGAGGCATCTTAACACCACCGTCAGACAAATCCTTCAAAACGTTTACCCTATAAGAAGAGTTATTAATATATTTAACCAAATCATCATAATCTTTAATATTATCCACCATCTTTCCTCTGCGCCTAGTCATAATACATCATCCTTAAATTTTATTTCCACAATTTGTACAGAATTTATCTCCCAACTCTATAGAAGCACCACAATTACTGCATTTCAACTCTTCCTCAAATTTAGCGCCACAACTTGTGCAGAATTTGGCATCCTCCTCGGCTTTTGCACCGCAATTTTGACAATATTTAATGTCATCTGAGTTCAAATGAACTGATTCATATTCCGTTTTAGGCTTTGGCACATCACCTAAAACTGGAGCTGAATAAAAATCCTTATCGTTTTCTATTTCAACAATCAATTCATTCATGGCAGCAATCCTTTTGGAATCTGACGGGTGAGTTGAAAAGAAGTCATGATTATTAGGATTTCCACCTGCCATTGACTGCCAAAATGCAGGAATTGAAGAAATGTCATAACCTGCCCAATGAATTATCATCATGCCCAGCCTATCGGCTTCAAGTTCCTGGTCTCTTCCCCACGGATTCATCAGGAAAAACTGAGAACCTACGCTTGCCACATTTGTAGCCGCACGTGTAAGACCACCAATTTCACCCAATCCCACAAGGTCAAGTGCAAAACTTCCAATCCATGCAGCAGACGTAATCGCATTTTGAGCATTCTGGACACTTGCCCGTGTACGTGAGTGGTCAAGAAGTGCATGAGCCATTTCATGACCCAAAATGAATGCTACCTTCTCTTCAGTATTTGCAACGGAAAGAATGCCAGAAAACATTACGATTTTACCTCCAGGCATGCAAAATGCATTGACAGTATTGTCCGCCACCAAATGAAAATCCCAGTCATAATAATCCTTAGTATAATCGCTTCTACCGATTTGCGCCAAATGATTTTCAACCGCTTGAATTAATCTGATAGCTACATTTCTAACTATCTGACCATTTGGAGTATTGTCTAAAAGCTGTGCCCGATTTATCATAGCATAATATTCATTATAAGACTGTTCAAGGAATTTATCATCATTTACAATGTCAAAATGAGACTTGCCCGTGAACGGATTAATGCTACTCCTATCATCTTTTGCCATACTTATTAATATGTTATTAACAATATTTAAATTATATGTAAACAAATTCATAATTGAGGTTGAAAATGAAAAAAATATTCATCGCACTAATATTATCAATACTACTCATAGGATGTGCATATGCAATCAATTCTACAGTAACCATCAATGATGCTGATTTTGAATTGCCCTCCAAATATCAGGGCGGAGAAATGATTAACGGCAACTATAAATTAGAAAATATTTTTTCAATTTGTTGCATTGATGAGGATGTTTCCAAATTCATCGGTTTGTGGGCAACTGAAAACGACTTCAGTGAAGAGGTAATGATTAGCGACCATCCAGTCAGACATTACTACTCATATAATGAATATGTTCACGCCAACATGTCACATGCATATTTTGCATCCGAAGATTCCATCTACGAAATTAAATAGATGGGCGAGGAAATTACACCGGAGATTGAAAAGTTAATTAAAAATACACCTGCAAGTAAAATCGGCAAGGATACATTTTATAATACATTAGATGAATCCATTGATATGTACCGGGAGCAGAAAATAGTTAAATTAAATCAGGATGCTGAGTACAATTACCTAGAAGCAAAGCACCAGTCCCAATCAAGTCCTCAAAACACACACGATGACACCAAATTCAACAGAATCTTGTTAATATATCACAATCGGTAAGAAACAGTACGAAATATTTTTAACATCAAACATATCAATTAATTAACAATGAGGAATATGAAAATTAGAAAATCAAAACCTGAAGACATTGCCAGAATAATGGAAATTTATGATTTTGCAAGGAAGTTCATGGCAAAAAGCGGAAATCCGAATCAGTGGGGACCTACCAACTGGCCACCAAAGGAACTGATTAAAAATGATATTAAAACAGGCAATAGCTATGTCTGCGTAAATGATGCTGATGAAATCATCGCAACATTCTATTTCATATATGGAAAAGATATTGAACCAACATATGCCGAAATTACAGAAGGTTCATGGATTGACGATTCAGCTTACGGAGTAATCCACAGATTAGCAAGTGACGGTTCTAAAAAAGGTATCGGATCATTTTGTATCAATTGGGCATACAACCAGTGCAACCACATCTGCATTGACACACATATAGACAACATAGTTATGCAAAATCTGGTTGAAAAGTTAGGATTCGTCCATTGTGGCACAATATATGTAGAACAGGACAATTATCCACGTTTAGCATATGAAAAAAGTGAAAAAAAGTAGATAAAAATTATCTACTTAACTTTAACAGTTGTTTTTATGGTGTTTTTAAGGTAAGTCACTTTAACAGTGTATGTTTTACCTTTTTTAAGTTTTTGAATAACATTCTTCTTAATGGTGAATTTTGCAATTCCTTTTTTATTGGTTTTTGCAGTGAATTTTTTACCATTAATCTTAAGAGTTATTTTTTTATTCTTAACAGCTTTTTTACCGTTCTTGAGTGTTGCTTTAATGACAAGTTTTTTAGCTGTCTTTTTAACGGAATATTTCTTAGCGGTTTTGAGATTTTGTTTTACTTTTATGGTCTTTTTGATAGTTTGACCTTTGTATGTTGCTGTTAACTTGTAAGTACCTGGTTTTACTGTTTTTGGTATTTTCAAAGTAGCATAACCGTTAGCAGCTGTTTTGACTTTGTAAGTTTTCTTGTTGAGTTTAATGGTAACTGTTTGACCTTTACCCACAAAATTACCATCATCGCCAACAATTCTCGCTTTAAACTTAGATCCGTCAAAGTAATACATTGCAACATTGCTAACACCAGCAAATCTTGATTTTACCACAATTTTAGTCAGTCTTTTGTCATCGTTTGAAGGGTTTACAACAACAATTGTTTGCTGTTTGGTCAATTTAGTAAATGGAACAGTAGCATATCCTGATGCATCAGTTGTGTAGTTTTTAGATTTACCATTGACTGAAATTGAGATTTGAGTATTGTTTAGTGGAGTTCCAGCAGAAGTCAATATCTGCACCTTATAATTATAGTTGCTGTTGTAACCTCTAGTAACATTAGAAGAAACAATTGTGCTTTTTATAAGAACATAATTGACAATAGAAGTGTTATTGTAAGTTGTAGTAATAGAATAGCCTCCAACATCAGAGTCTATTGGAAGTTTTGCCAAGCCGTTTGCATCTGCCATAACAGTGTAGTTTTTATCACCGAATTCAAAAATTACAGTTTCATTTGCACCAACATGAGCAACAAATGGAGTGTCATTTTTATAAAATTTCACAAGATTATTGGTAATATTCAAGTCAGAGACAGTATATGCTTTGAGAATAGCTACAAACATTACCTTACTCAAATCTTCCCATTCCTTGCTGCTATCACTTACAAAAGATTGGCCGGATTGTGGATGAATTCTGAGGTTATATGCAACATATACCATATTCTTAAATGTAACTTTAAATTTATCTCCCTTTTTAATTTGGACAAGTTTATCCAGATTTATTGTTTCATATCCGCTCAATTTACTTATGCCTTTTTGAGTATAGACATCAACATCATTTACAGATATTGTAAACTCATATTCTCTACCGCTCTGATTGAAGAATGTTCCAACAGCACCAATAAGTTCATCTTCATCAGCTGTGAATACATTAAAATAATACACGCTTTCAGGCATCCATTTGCCATCTCCACCAACATCATGTTGGTAAATCCTGTTGTATGAATCATTGTTAACAATGTAACAGACGCTTTCCTTATCACCGAAAGTAGGGTCATAATATGATAAATAGAAGTATCCTCCATCACCCCAATTGGTTCCCCAACTGTTTTTGCAAATCCATGCGCCGTCACCTTCAGGAGTTTTTAGGAAGTTATATCTTGAATAATTATCATCCCATCCAACAACACAAATCCTATGGGTTGATTCAGACCCATCATAACAATATTGTGCAGAACTTGATTTGTTGAAATATTTGTTTTGATTGAAATCTGCACGGTGACTTGCTGCTACAGCACCATAATTGATTAAAGCATTTTTGATTAAATCCCTATCTGAGGCTTTTTTTATTGTA
>JAFUIW010000016.1 GCA_017473945.1 Methanobrevibacter sp.
CGGTATCGAGAGTGATTTTTTGAACTGTCATGTCCGGGTTGTAAACCGGTTCTGCGATAATTGTGAAATTACCGTTGTCTCCAGTCATGTTTACAGTACGGTTTCCTTCAACAACACCAATGGTATAATTAATCTTTTTACCGTCCTTGTAAGCAGGCAAGTCATCGAAAGTGAATTTCCAGTCGTTACCAGGATACAAAGTCACATTTGCAACCTGAACACCGTCAGCATAAATGATGACCTTTACAGGTTCCTCATTCTTGTTGTTGTCATCTCTCCAAACTTTAGTAATGTTTACAACAGTTATGAGAGGAACGTGAGTGTTATTGACTGTGAAACTGTATGCAGTATCGTTAGATATTGCTGAAGTATAGTTAGCAACACTGATTTCTTCAATGGAATACTTGATTAATTTACCATTACTGTAAACAGGCAAGTCTTCGAAAGAAGCATACCAATTATTATTAGCACTCAATGTAGCAGTACCGATAACGTTTCCATCAGCAAGCAACACAACAGTAATTTCAGAAGGTCTAAGACCATCTTGGTCATTAGCATCATTCCAAACCTTAACCACATCAACAGATGTCACAACAGGAACATGAGTGTTATTAACAATGAAACTGTAAGCAGAATCACTAGACACAACAGAAGTGTAATTAGCAACACTTACTTCCTCAACAGAATACTCAATCAACTTACCCTCATTATAAACAGGCAAATCACTGAAAGAAGCACTCCAATTATTGGAAGCATTCAAAGTAACAGTACCCACAACATCACCATAAGCCTTCAAGACAACAGTAACATCAGCAGATCTTACACCATCCTGATCATCATTATCGTTCCAAACTTTAGTCACATTAACAGAAGTGACTTCAGAAGTGTGATTGTTATTGATTAAATAATTATAACCGTCAATCTTAACGATATTCATGTCATAACCATCAGGAACAGTTTTTTCCGCAACAGTATAATTGATTAAAGTACCATTGTTAACATAAACAGGCAGATTAGAGAAATTACCTTTCCAACCATTACTTGCATTTAAAACAATCTCAGCAACAACACCAGTATCGTTCATCAGTACTACAGTAATATTTTTAGGCCTAATGCCATCCTGGTTGTTATCATCATTCCAATCTTTAGTTACATTAACTGAAGTTACCTCAGTAGTATGATTGTTATTGATTATATAATTATAACTATCAACTTTAACAGTCTTATTAACATAACCTTTTGGAACATTCTTCTCTACAACAGTGTAATTAATCAAAGTACCATTGTTAATATAAACAGGTAAATTAGGGAAAGTGTGATTCCAGCCATTAGTTGAATTTAAAACAAATTCATCAACGACTCCAGTATCATTTCTTAAAATAACCGTAATGTTATCCGGTCTGATACCGTCCTGATTATCTTCATCATTCCAAACTTTAGTCACATTAACAGAAGTAACCAAAGGAGTATGATTATTAACAACGTCAAATTTATATGTATTGTTAGCAACTATAACAGTAAAATCATCAACAGTTTTATTAATGATTTTCATTGTATAATTCTCAATAGGAATTTCACTAACTTTATAATTAATTACTTTACCATCCTTAACCATTGGCAATTCATTGAAAATATAAGTCCAATTATCTTTTTGAGATAACACAACTCTTTTAATTTCCTTACCGTCAGCCAATAAAATAATGGTAACGCTGGTATGTCTTATACCATCTTGATTTTTGTTATCTTCCCATACTTTAGTAACATTAACTCTGACTGGTACAACTACAGTTTTATTCTCAGTAGTTTTATTCTTAGTCACATTGGAATTTGCAACAACAACATTGGTAAAATTACCACTAACAGTTGTATTGAAAATAACTCTGAAAGAAGCACTAGCGCCTTTAGCTAAAACACCATCAAGGACAAATTTATCCCCAACACGTTTCCATTTACCAGTACCGTTAACATAACTGTCCAATACTAATCCAGTGTATGATTTTTCAACAACAGTAACATTGCCTAAATCACAGTCACCAGTATTGCGAACAATAATAGTGAAACTAGTCTGATTACCAAGATAAACAGTTTTGTTCAAAGTGATTTTCTCAACAGTCATATTAGGTCTGTAAACAGTAGTATTGTTTGTTGCAGGAGTTTCATTTACTCCAACCGCTTTAGCAGTAACATTGTTTACTAATGTACCATTAGTCAAAGTCTTAAACCAAACAGTAAGTGTTGAACTTTCACATTTATGCAATGGGAACAAAGTTTCTAACATTGCCCTACTAACTACAACATTAGGACTAACAGAACCGTCTCCAGTTACATTAAATTTAGTAACCACAGGTTTCATTTCAGTTAAATTACCTTTAACCAAAGTCTTAAACCAAAGAGTGAAATTTTTACATTCACCAATTCCAAGAGTCTGATTCAAGATAAATGTTTCACCATTCCTAATCAAAACTTTACCATCAGCACCTTTAAAGTATACTAACTCAGTTGAATCAAAAATATTGCTAATAGTCATATTTGAAATTGCACAATCACCAGTATTGTTAACAGTAATATTAAACGCAATAATATCACCAATGCCCATTGTACCATTATAAATGAAAGTATTGTTATTTCTAATCCAAGTTGTATTATCAGAATATCTAATAAATTTCAATTCAGTTGAATTAAAAATCTCATTAATAGTTAAATTATAAAGGTTACTGTCACCAGTATTGTTAACAGTAATATTAAACGCAATATGGTCCCCTACATAAACTATTACAGTACTATTCAAAGCAATCTTTTCAACAGTCAAATTAGGCTTGTAAACAGTAGTCTTGTTTGTTGCATTCAATACTTCTCTTAAAGCATGAGCGTTTAATGAAACATTGTTTACTAATGTACCGTTTGTCAATGTTTTAAACCAAATTGTGAATGTGTAAGCTTCACCCACATTTATTGGTGAGAAACGTCCTACATATTCCCTTTCAATGGACATTCTACCATCTTGGGATATTAAATTAGAGTCAATACGATAATACTTAACAACATTAAGTGTCCTATTAGTTTTATCAATATTATTATTTAATACTTTAAAGCAAAGACGTGAAGTTACATTCTCGTGAGCTTTAATCACTCCTGAATAGAAAAATGTTCCATCGGCATTTTTAGTTAAATTAACATTTGTACAGTTAATAAACTCCAATTCAGTTAAATCATATACCTTATTAAATGTTATATTTTCAAGAGGACTATCACAAGTATTATTTAAACAGATATCATATACAACAAAATCATTTCCATTAGTGTCGTTGAATGTATGATTATATGTTTTTTTTACTATTATATTGCCCTCTGTAGATAATACAGTATTATCTTCACTAAAACTATATTTAATAATCTTAGGAGTCATAACAGCCAATTCCTCATCTTTATTTAATATTTTAAAGTAAAGACTAAGAGTTTTATTTCTATGACCTCTAAGTTCATCGACGAATAAAAATGTGCCATCAGGATTTTTAATCAAATCGGCATTTGCACATTTAACAAACTCCAATTGAGTTGGGTCATAAACATTGCCAAATACTGTATTTTCAAGATTTTTACCACAAGTATTCTCTAAATAAATATTATATATAACAATGTCACCTACATCAGGGTCATGATAGAAAGTGAATGTATCGTTATTTTTAATCCAAGTTTTATTATCAGAATGACCAATATATTCCAATTCAGTTGAATTATAAATCTCTTTTATAGTAATATTTACAAGAGGTTTATCGCCAGTGTTATTGACTGTAATATTAAATGCTACAGTATCATTTACTGTAACAAAGTCTGTGGTATTTAAATAAGTCTTGTCTATTTTTGGTATTGGAGTAATAAGGAACAGGAATAGACTCTGTGAAGCAGGAGACATCAAAGTTGAGAAATGATACTTAATCATTGTACCATTAACCATTTTTGTTTGGTCCTGACTGATTCTAATTCCATTATTATAATCATTCAATATTTTTTGCACAACTGGATGTTTACTATTTCTGAAGTCATGATCAGAGAATACATGAACTGCTCTGCTGTAATAATCTGTACGGCTGATTGGAACCCAATTAGATTTATCATCTTTTATTAGGTCAGGGTAGTCTTCATATCCCTCAGGATATAATACATAATTATCATCTTCATGAGGGTAAACCTCTTCCATTGAATTAAATGAATCATAAATCAAAAGTTTCAAGTATTCGACAATACTATCTTTAGATTTGACGTTGATTAATCCCTGTAATGATTCATCGTATGCACCATATTTCGGCAGCAAGGAATTTCTTTCAAAACACATTCCAATGTATGAATTGTTCATCAGACGTGTTGAATTACCTATATTGTATCTGACAATTTCTGCCAAATCACTTGGAACATAAACAATATTTTCATCAGGAACTTCCAAATCTATTAAATCCAATGTACCACTATGATAAATATCATTACCATATTTTGCACTGTTATCAGAAAAGTGTGAACCGTTGATTTTTGAATCGTATGAATGGATAGCACCACCCATGTTTGCAGAGTTGTTTATGAAAGTACAGTTATCAATTTCAGTATCAAGAGATGCTATAGCACCACCGTAATTTTGACAGGTGTTGTTAATGAATCTTGTGTTCTGGAGATATTTATCCGCATGATAATAATAGAAATCACAGGATATTGCTCCACCTGCATACATAGCATGGTTTTTGTAGAAATATGAATTATTTACTAAACATGCACCTTCATCAATCCAGTGAATAGCACCACCTTTGTATGAGGAGTTTTCAATGAATGTTGAATTGTCAATAGTACCGTATGCATCTAAAGCAAGAGCACCACCGACATACCATAACGCCTTATTCCTAGTGAAAGTTGAATTGTTGATTAAAAGGTTTTTACCAACACCGTTAATCGCACCACCTTCACTTGATGCATTGTTTTCAATGAATGTTGAATTGTAAATTACACCATGGTCACCCATCCAGTGAATAGCACCACCATTGGCATAAACAACATTTTTTTCAAAAATACAATTTTCCACAGTTGCATTATCATCTGAAATACTTAATGCACCACCTTCTGAGAAACCACCATTGTTGTTTACCCAGTTCAAAGTGAATTTAGTATTATTTATAGTAGCGTTGTTTCCAACCCAATGAACAGCTCCTCCGTATGCATTATTTTGTTTTGAAGTGGATACATAGTTATTAGAGAACTCTGAGTGGTCAATAACACCATTATCACTGCCCCAATATATTGCTCCACCGTTAGCAAGAGCACGAGATTCATCATCCAATTCAAGGTTTTCTTCACTACTAAAAGCGAAATTAGATTCAAAACGAGAATTGTCCACAGTTACATTTTTACCTAAGAAAACATAGATAGCACCACCGGCACTAGCATTGTTATATGACATATTAGTATTGTTTACTAGTGAATTGCCATAATAAATATAAAGAGCACCACCAAAAGATGCATTATTATGTTCAAAGCATGAGTTGTCTATGATATTGTTTTCTTGATACAATTGAACAGCACCACCAGTATTGATAGCGGTGTTATAATAAAATTCACTTCCATTTATTATATTTCCTTTTGATTCAACATAAATAGCACCAGCAATCAACTTAGCTTCATTATGCTTGAATATTGAACCTCGAATAGTATTGTTAGGTCTTGATTATTCTCCAAATCCCTTATGAGGATTGCACCACCTCTACCATAGTTAGTGTGTGCGACCTCAGATTCAGGCATAGCCTTATTTTCAGTGAAGTTAGAACAATCAATAGTAATGTTCATTCCATGAATTTCAATAGCACCAGCTTCATTAGCATAGTTTTTATTAAATTCTGAATTGTTTACAACTGCATTGTCATGTTGAATGTATAATGCACCGGCAAAAGTAGAAGCACTATTTTTATTAAATTTAGTGTTATTAATAACTAAATTATTACGCACATCTATTGCACCAGCACTTTTTGCAGTGTTTTCATTGAATTCAGAGCCTTCGATTGTTCCGTTAACTCCTTCCCATAATATTGCTCCACCAGCACTTTTTGCAGTATTTTTATTGAATTTTGAACCTTTGATAGTTCCATTAGCGCCTACCCAATGAATTGCACCACCATCAACAGCATAGTGATTATCGAATTCTGAGTTAAGTATTTCTGCATTAACCCCGTCAACACGAATAGCAGCACCTTTAGATTGATCATAATTTACATAATTTTCACTAAATTTAGAGTTATCAATAGTGTTAGCACCATTAATAAAAACTGCACCTGCAGTACTATCTGCATAATTATAATTCATTTAGGGGTCTAGTAAAATTTGCCTTCTGAGAACTTCTGAAAATCTGTTTTTGAGTTAATTCTTAAGTATGTGATTATGCCTGCTAATAGTACAACAATTGAAGTGTATTTTGACA
>JAFUIW010000017.1 GCA_017473945.1 Methanobrevibacter sp.
CAACAAAAATAATTACACCATGGTGATTAATTATGGCAGAGATATCAGACGCAATCGCAATGATAAAAAAAGCTGAATCAGATGCTGAACAATTAATTGTTGATTCAGAGTCTCAATCAAAAGATTTGATTGCTGAATCAAAATTAAAAGCTGAAGAAATCATTTCCGAAGCTAAAATTGCAGCAGAAGAAGAAGCGAAAAATACTGTTTTTGATGCAGAAGATAAAGCTAAAAAAGAAGCGCAAGATATTGCTGAGCAGTCCGCAGTGGATGTCAAATCCTTAAAGGACAAAGCTATGGCTAATGTTGATGAAGCTGCTTCTATTATTGTCAAAAATATTTTGTAGTGTGAGATTATATGTTCAAGACAGCTAGAATGCGAAAAATTAGAATAGTTACACTGGAAAAGTATGTAGCTCCTACAGTGGATGCTCTCCACGAATCAGGGCTAGTACAAGTCAGTGACATTTCTGAAAGCATTCAGCAAGATCCTGAATTAGCGGACGTAGTTACTCCTGCAAAAGTAACTCCATACACTGGTAAATTGTCTTCTCTTCTTATGAAAACAAATGGTATATCTGAACTATTAGGAGATTCTATATCAGAAGGCCATGGGTTAAAAGATACTTTAATGTCTTTTATTAGTCCAGACCTGCCAGTTCAAAAAGAAGTAGAGAAATTAGACACTGAAGCTTTCATTGAAAAGGCTGAAGAAACATTGGCTCAAGTAGAATCCAAGACTAGTGTTATTGAAGGAAAACTAGCCGCACTCGACGCTGAAACAAGTGAACTAAAGTCTAATAAAAGTATGGCTAATCGTTTATCTAATTTTGACATGGATTTAGCTCTTTTAAAAGATTCAAAGTACACTTCTACTACTGTTGGTAGGATTAATGCTGAATCTGCTTCAGAAATCAAAAATGAATTAAGTAACTTGACTGATGAATTAGAAATATTTACTGTTCCTGCAAGTGATGATGAAGGAGAAATTATCACTGTAGTGACATTAAAAGAATTTAGTGATGATGTTTATTCAACACTTCGTAAATTCGACTTTGAGAGAATTGAAGTAGGTGATGTTGAAGGAACTCCTCAACACATTATTTCAAACGCTGATTCCAGATTGTTAACCATTGAATCTGAACGTGCTTCTGTTAAATCAGAATTAAGAGCAGTTGCTGAACAATGGGACGATGAAATTTTGGCTCTCAAAGAACAATTAGAAAATGAAAAAGATAAGAACGAAATTCTTTCTTCATTTGTTCGAACTAAAGATGCTTATGTACTTGAAGCATGGGTGCCTGTTAAAGACACTGAAAAAGTAGAACAATTAGTTGAAAAAAGTTCTGACGGACATTGTGCCTTTGAAACAATTGAAGTTGAAGGTACTGATGATGAAGATGTTCCTATTTTACAACAAAACGGATGGTATGCAAAACCTTTCGAATACCTCGTAGATATGTACTCTCCAGTACGTTATAATGCGATGGATCCAACAATTTTTGTTGCAATTACATTTCCATTCTTCTTCGGTTTCTGTTTAACCGATGCAGTTTACGGTTTGTTTGTATCACTTATTGGTGTTGTATTATTAAGAGGATTGGGTAAAGTCAAAGAATCTATGCATTCCTTCGGTTGGATTTTAATATGGTCCGGTCTGTGGGCTTTCATACTGGGTATGATAACTAATGGTTTCCTTGGAAATTTCCCAGACCACTTCTTTGAATATAAATTACCGACTGTAATTTCTGCAGTGGATGCTTTTAAACATCCAGATACAATATTAATTATTGCAATCGCTATAGGTCTTATTTACACTAACATAGGTTTTATCTTAGGTGCTATTAACAACTTAAGATATGGTAATGTTAAAGAGGCTATAGGTTCTCAAATTTGTTGGTTCGTATTTGAAGCAGGAATTATACTTATTGCTTTAGGTGTTTCATCATTCAATATTTTAGGAATACAAACTCCGATATTAGGTTTACCTGCTTTAGCTATAGGTGGAGTATTAGTGATTATTACTATCGGAATGTTAATCTGGGCTAACGGTGCATACGGTGTAATGGATATTTTCAGTTACATGGGAGATGTATTGTCTTATGCTCGTCTTTTAGCATTATGTTTAGCTACTGGTGGTATTGCTATGACAGTTAACATTTTAACCACATTAGTTAATGATATGATTCCATTTGTGGGTATCATTCTTGCTATCATAGTATTTTTCGGTGGTCATATTGCAAACTTCCTTTTCCAAGTATTGGGTGCATTTATTAACGCTTTACGTCTTAACTATGTTGAATTTTTCTCTCAATTCTTCATGGAAGGTAAAGGTAAATTCGAAGCTTTCAAAGCAAAAAGGACATTTACAAAAATTAAAAATTAAAAATTTTTCATTTATATATTAAATTAAATTAAAAAATCAATTATTATTTCAAAGGTGAATTAAATATGGTAGAAATTGCTTTAGGTACTGCTTTAGCAGCTATTGGTGCTGGAGTAGCAATTGGTTTTGCTGGATTAGGTTCCGGTTTAGGACAAGGTATGGCAGCTGCTGGTTCTGT
Source organism: Methanobrevibacter sp. (assembly GCA_017473945.1). Taxonomy (GTDB): domain Archaea; phylum Methanobacteriota; class Methanobacteria; order Methanobacteriales; family Methanobacteriaceae; genus Methanocatella. Next base: position 2,565 of record JAFUIW010000017.1, read on the forward strand.
AGGTGCAGTTGCAGAAGATAATGACATGTTTGCTCGTGGTATTATTTTCTCTGCATTGCCAGAGACTCAGGCTATTTACGGTTTCTTGATTGCAATCTTATTATTAGTATTCTCAGGATTATTAGGTGGAGGACAAGGATTACCTACTGAAGCAGGTATTGTAGCTATCGGTGTAGGTGCATCCATTGGTTTTGCTGGTTTAGGTTCTGGTATGGGACAAGGTATGGCAGCAGCATCCTCTGTAGGTGCTATTGTAGAAGACAATGATATGTTTGCTCGTGGTATTATTTTCTCTGCATTGCCAGAGACTCAGGCTATTTACGGTTTCTTGATTGCTATTTTACTTATGGTATTCGGTGGAATCTTAGGTGGTGCTTAGGGGGCATTTTATATGAGCTCAGGCACAGATAAAATTGTTTCAAGCATTATGTCTGAAGCCCAAGAGAAAGCTGATGTAATCATTCAAGATGCAAATGCTGAAGTTTCAGCAATTCAAGCAGATGCAGAAAAAACTGCTGAATCTGAAAAAACTAAAATTTTAGAAAACGGTAAAAAACAATCTGATATGAGATATCAGCAAATTATCTCTGAAGCTAAGATGAATGCTCGTAGAGCAAAATTAGGCGCTAAAGAAGAAGTAATTGATGCAGCTTTTAATCAAGCTATCGGGGAATTAAAAGTTAAAGCTTCTTCTGGCGATGAAGACTATGAAATTGCTTTAAGTAAAATGATTAAAGAAGCTGCTGATGAAATAGGCAGTGATGATTTAATTATTCAATTAAATGAAGCTGATACAAATAAATTAAAAGGTGAATTATCTTCAGATGTGGATGTTGACACTTTTAAATTAGGAGATGTTATTTTCACATTAGGTGACCCTGTAGATATTATTGGTGGAGCAATTGTTAAAACTCATGATGGTGCAAATAAAGTGACTAAAACTATTGATGAGGCAATCTCCAATCGTGATGAATACGAAACTTTATTAGGTAAATTAATGAAAGAGGCTGCTGATGAATTAGATCATCTTAATTTGCTCATTCACTTAAATGAAGTTGATACCAATAAAATCAAAGAAGGATTAGGATTACACGGATTATATTCTTTCAAATTAGAAGATATCAATTTAACAATAGGAGAACCTATTGATGCAATTGGTGGTGCAATCTTAAAAACCAGTAATGGGGAAATTGAAGTAAACAATACTATAGACGCTAGATTAGAAAGATATAAAAGTATCTTACGTAGTGAAGTTGCTGAAGTTTTATTTAAATAATTAGGAGGATAAATATATGGCAGATGGAATTGCTACCTTAATAAGTTCATTAGGCCTTACACAAGAAACATTCTTGGTATTTTGTGTAATCGCAATACTTGTTGTAGGTGCAGTAGTTGTAATCATTACATCCAGACCAATTTTGGACATTTATCCTTATCTTAACCCAAGTGCAAGAGTGAGAGCTAGAAAAGGAAGATTATTTGATGAAAAACAAATTTCTGAAATTGTTGAAACCAACAATGTTGAAGAAGTTGAAAATTATCTCAAAGGCATTCCTGAATACGCTGATGTTTTAGATGAATATCCACTCGATAAAGCATTAGATGTTGAACGTGCTAATACTTATGACTTTGTTGCAAGTTTAGCCCCTAAAGATATTAAAGCTCCATTTGCTGTGATGTCTAAAAAAGCAGATATTGACAATATTAAAAGTCTCTTAACTGCTAAAGAAGTAGGTCTCTCACCTGAAGAAACAAAAGAATTATTAATTCCTTGCGGATCTTTATATGAAGATTTAAATTCTTTAGCTGATGCCGGAACTGTAACTGACATTGTTACAAGTTTAGACGGCACTGAATATGCTGCAGCTTTAGAAGATGCACTTCCACAATATGAATCTACTAACATGATTCTTCCTTTAGAATCAGCATTAGATAAATATTATTTGGGCAAATTATTACGTTCTACAGATGTTCCTTCAGATGAAAATAAACAAATTTTATATTCTTATGTTGGAACTCAAGTTGATGTAGCTAATCTTAAACTAATTATAAGGGCAAAAGAAGATGGCCTTGATTATGAAGCAATCTCTCCTTATATATTAGAAGAAGGATACCAATTACGTGAATGGAAACTTAAAGATTTAATGGAATCCCCTGATGTTACAAATGTAGTGTCCGGATTAGAAGGTACAAAATATGCTGAAGCATTAACTGATGTAATGCCAGTCTACAATGAAACTGGATCAGTTGCTGTATTTGAAAAAGCATTAGATGTTTACACTTCTGAATATTCAAAATCTTTAGCATCTAAAAAACCATTAGGTATTGGTCCAATTATTGGTTATTTAAGTCAAAAAGAAAATGAAATTAAAAATTTAAAAATTATTGCAAGAGCAAAAAGAGAAGCAGACTTCCCTAATTCTAAAATCATGGAGATGTTAATATGAGTTCAGTAGCGGTTATTGGTGATATTGACACTGTTTCAGGATTTCGATTAGGTGGTGTCAAACAAGCAGAAGTTGTCAACACTTCTGAAGAAGCTATTGCAGCTTTTGATAAATTTTTAGAAGATGAAATTTCAATTATTATTATTACTCAAGTAATGGCTAATGAAATCAGAGATTACATGAACAGAAAAATAGGTTCTGATGTTTTACCTATGATAATTGAAATACCTGATAAAGATGGCTCCTCTGAAGGATCCTCTGATCAAATAAATGACCTTATTAAAAGAGTTATCGGGGTAGAGATGGTTAAATGATTATTGAAGGAAATATTATTAAGATTGCTGGGCCTGTTATTGTCGCAGATGGTATGAGAGGGGCTCAGATGCTTGAGATGGTTAGGGTAGGTGACGAGAAGCTTATCGGGGAAATCATTGAGCTTGAAGGTGACACCGCAACTATCCAAGTATATGAAGAAACAGCCGGTATCCAACCGGGTGAAGTAGTTGAATGTACTGGTGGAGCATTGTCTGTAGAACTCGGTCCTGGTGTAATGAGTTCTATTTTCGATGGTATTCAAAGACCTTTAAGAATCATCAGAGAAGAATCTGGTGATTTTATTGCAAGAGGTATTGATGTAGACTCAGTTAACAAAGAGAAAAAATGGTTATTCAAACCTGTAGCTAAAGTCGGTGATGTCCTACAAGCTGGAGACGTACTTGGTGAAGTACAAGAAACAACCGCAGTTTTACACAAAATTATGGTTCCTCCTGCTCTTGAAGGTGAAGTTACAGAAATCGCAGCTGAAGGAGAATACACTGTATTAGAAGATATTGCAACTGTTGGCGGGCAAAAAGTTCAAATGCTCCAAAAATGGCCTGTAAAGAAAAGCCGTCCTTATGTTAGAAAATTAGATCCGGATGTACCTTTAGTAACTGGTCAAAGAGCACAAGACACTTTCTTCTCTGTAGCTAAAGGTGGAGCAGCAGCTATTCCTGGACCTTTCGGATCAGGTAAAACTGTTACACAACAACAATTAGCTAAATGGGCAGATGCAGACATCGTTGTATACATCGGATGTGGAGAACGTGGTAACGAAATGACTGAAGTACTTACTGAATTCCCATTCCTTGACGACCCTAAAACTGGTAACCCATTGATGGACAGAACTGTTCTTATTGCAAACACTTCAAACATGCCAGTAGCAGCTCGTGAAGCATGTGTATATACTGGAATTACCATTGCAGAATATTACCGTGACCAAGGTTACGACGTAGCGCTCATGGCAGATTCAACCTCAAGATGGGCTGAAGCTATGAGGGAGATTTCAGGAAGATTAGAAGAAATGCCTGGGGAAGAAGGTTACCCAGCATACTTAGCATCCAGATTAGCACAATTCTACGAAAGAGCTGGAAGAGTAG
>JAFUIW010000018.1 GCA_017473945.1 Methanobrevibacter sp.
AGTCTTTTTTGTGGTGTGACATCATTTTTTGATATTGTATGATTTTTTCTGTTTCTTTTTCTAGGTTTAGATTGGGTATCTCCTTGCCGTTAGAAAAAACAGCTAGTTTGCTGCATCCAATATCAATTCCAAGTTGTTGTTGTGGTCCGATAATTTTAACAGGAACGTGAATGCATTCGATGTTGAAAACAGCATAATACTCGTCATTTACACGTTTAACAACCACATGCTTTATTTTTACACTTTCATCGTTGGGATTGCTTCCTTTTAGCAGTAGTTTTTTGTATTCTTTGCTGGTTTTGAATTTGACCAGTCCTAGTTTGGCTAATTTAATTTTGTAGTATCCGTTTTTATCTTTCTGTATTCGGATGTTGTTGTTATTGTTCATTATTCTAAATGTGAATTTTTGAGTGTTTTTACGTTTTTTTAAAACAGGAAAATGGGATTTTAAATCATGTTTAAAATATCGTTTAAAAGCAGTTACCAAGTCTTTTTGAGATTGTTGTCTGCTGCTTGACTCTGCTTTTTCTAAAAAAGCATATTCCTGTCTTAACATCTTTAAAATAACATCACATGAACTTTGAGTAATCCATAATTTATCCTCATAACCATTCTGTTTTAACAATTGTCTAAAATAATTTATAAACGCCAATTCCCTGTTATAGATGAAACGGTAAATGCCTATATTGGATTCTATTTCATTAATACTGGCGATTTTTTCACCATTATCATTCTTATCCATTTGAGACGGATAAATACGAACTTCAAGATACTTATTAACAATTTTCAAAATTAACAAAACCCTTTTACAAATTATTTTTTTAATATAATCTATTCACTCAAAAAAAAATATTTAATTTTTTTAAATGACATTATACTATTTCATATGCAATAATATATAAACAATTACAAAGAGCATTTGAAAAGTAACATTACAATTTTTATAAAAAGTACACCAAATATAAAATTAAAAACAAATAATGACAATAAATCAATATTTTTTAAAAATAAAAACACAAAAAGGTATTTTACACCCATACACCCAACAGTGCAATTCATCCCCAACCTCAGAGAGGTTGAGGTATTCTTGCATTTTTAAGATAAAAATTAAAAAAATAATAAGAGAAAAGGGATTTCCCTTATTCCTGAGCAGTTTCAGGATTGAGTAATTTTTCAACGTTCTCACCGATTAAATCGAACAATAACACTACAATCAATAAGGACATACCCGGATAAAATGCCAACCACCAGTAACCTGATGACAAGTAGTGCATTGATTCAGACAGAATGACACCTATTGCCGGTTCATGAGGCGGCAAACCAAATCCTAAAAATGTTATTGCAGCTTCATGCATGATTGCGTGAGGGAACATTAAAATAACCCCTACAATAATCTGGGAAACAACCAACGGCAAAATATGTTTAGTAGCAATCCACAATTTGGATTTTCCAAGATTTTCTGCAAGATGAACATATTCCTTGGTCTTGATTTCCTTAACTTCAGATCTTAAAACTCTTGCAAGAGGAGTCCAATGAGTTAAACCTACACCCATGACAACACCAAATACTCCACCACCAAACATTATAGATACAAGAATGATTAAAAGAATATGCGGTATTGAACCGAACAAATCTATGATCCCTGCAACTGCCTCATCAGCAAATCTATTGAAACTTGAAAATAATCCTAAGATTATTGAAATAATTGTACTTACAACAGATGCAATGAAACCTACCATCAAACTTACTCCAAGTCCGGCAACTGTTCGCTGAAACATGTCCCTTCCCATCCAATCAGTACCGAAAAGATGTTCCAAAGAAGGCATTTGATTCGCATTGACGAAACTTGTAGGAATATCTCTAATGAAATAACCTGATATAAATACTGAAATAATTACCAATGCAGAAAGTGCAATAATCACTAGAGTTTTTGTTCTGAGATTAGCAGGATATAAAAACCATTGCCTTTTATCATCAGTCTTTTTCTTAATCACTGAACTCACTCTCCTTGATTCTCGGATCAATTAAGTAATATGAAAGGTCTGCAAGCAAGTTACCTACAAATACAAATACTGCACTGAAAAGAACAATTCCCAAAAATAATGGAACATCACTTTGAAGACCCGCAGCAACAGCAGTTTGACCGATTCCCGGATAAGAAAATACCTGTTCAACTAAAACAGCACCTCCAAATAATTCACTGAATGATAAAAACTGTAATGTGATTGCCGGCAGTAACACGTTTCTTATTCCATGATTTTTAATTAAATCCCATCCTTTTTCTCCTCTGGATTTTGCAAAAAGAACATAATCTGAAGATAAAACTTGAATCAATTCATTACGAGTATACATTGCAATCGGAGCCAGTCCGACCAAGCTTAATGTCAATGTCGGAAGAACAAGTCTTGATGCCCATTCTGCAAATGTGGCATCGGTACTGCTGACACCAATAGGTACGCCAAAACCAATCGGGAACCATCCCAAATAGACAGCAAATACCATTAAGATAAGCATTCCTACCCAAAAAGATGGAGCAGATTGAATTGCATAACAATATACTTTGACTGCTTTGTCAATCCATGATCCTTTATTTTTTCCAGCAACTATACCTAACGCAAAACCAAATATTCCACTTAAAATCCAAGAAATTGCCATTAGCACAATGGAAGCAGTGAATTTGTCAAGAATAACATCAATAACAGGAGCGCGATAAATCAATGAAGTACCAAGATTACCTTGGATTAAATCCAACAGCCAATGATATATCTTTGTTGGCAATGGAACATTCATTCCAAAATAACTTTCCAGAATAGCTCTTTGAGCTTCTGAAACCGCCGCTCCTCTCAAATAAGTATTAACCGGATTAATAGGGGATAAATCTAATAATACAAAACTAAAAATAGCTACTGCAATCATCAATATTATAAATCTTATTAATTTATAACCAAAGAATTTCAATATTTGATTTTTATTCAAAAATAAACCCCCAAAAAATTATTAAAAAAATAAAAAAAGGAAAAATATGTTAATTAAGCTGTGGAGTTGGTTCTGGACCAATCACAGATATTAATTAAAACATCATTTCCTAAACCGTCAGGTTGACTGCCGATATCGATTCCATCTTTAATGAAATAGTTGTAGTCATAGTTGACTAACCATACAAATGGAGCGTCACCAGCAGGACCCCAACCTCCGCCATTAACAAGTGCGGATTGTGACCATAATGAATCAGCTTGGCTTAAGTCACTAGTGTGCATAGCATCTTCCATCAATTTATCTGAATCAGTGTTATTGTATAAACCAGGGTTCATGTAGAAGTCATCTGCTTCTTTACTGTGGTATTGCTGATAGACTGATTTGTATGGGTCTGGAGAAGTTTGTTGCATTAATGCAGCTGAACTGTACATGTTTTGATAGATTGTATCCCAGTCAGCTCCAACAAGTTTTACTTCAATTCCTATTTCCTTTGCTTGTTCTGCAAATACGGTTGATAAAGATTGTCTGTCAAGATAATCCGGAGGATAGTATAAATCGAATGATGCTTTTACACCATCTTTATCTACAAATCCATCACCATCAGTATCGTTCCAACCTCCTTCAGCTAAAATTCTTTTTGCTTCAGTAACATTTGCATCTTGAACTTTAGAATCATTGTTTGCATAGTCTCTTGTATCCACACTGGTATATTCAGGAGTTGCGTGACCTGAGAATATTTCATCACACATTGCTTGACGGTTTACACCGACATTTAATGCTTGTCTGATTGCTTTATCAGCAGTTACATTATTTCCTATTTTAGCACTAGCATTACTTACATCACCAGTATCATTAAGGTAAGGGAATGAAACACCTTGTGCTCTACCTGCAGATACTTCATAGAATTGATATCCATCTACAGTTTGGTTTAATGCAGAGGTTGCTACAGGAACTACATCCACATCACCGGATTTTGCAAGTTCTAACCAAGTGGATTCTTCAGGGAACAATAATGTTACTTGAGTGAAGTAAGGTTTGTCACCATAGTAATTATCATTTATTTTGAAAATAGCCTGCTGACCTTTATCCCAGTGGTCCAATACATAAGGTCCAGTACCAATAGGGTGTTCTCCATAAGTGTTATTGTCATATGAATCAGAAGGAACAATTCCTAAGTATCTTAAATCATAAATGAAAGTGGATCTTGGTTCAACTAAGTTAAATTCAACAGTGGTTTTATTTACAGCTGTTGCATTTTCAAGATTGGTTAAATCCAAATCAGATTCTGTTTCTTTTGCTTTGTTGAATGTGAATGCCACATCTTCTGCATCGAAAGTGGAATTGTCTGAAAATACAACATCATCTCTAACGTTTACAGTCCATGTTTTTCCATCATCACTGATAGAATATCCAGTAGCAAGGTCAGGAACCATGCTGCCGTTTTTATCTGTTTTAAATAAACAGCTTTGTACTAAAGGATTATAGTTTTGGTGCCCACATCCCCAACCAGTAAGAGGATTGAATCCTGATTCGGGTTCTTTGATGTTACTGTGTGCCGCTACAGTCAAATGAGTTGGATCATCATCATGAGAACCGCCCATCAATGCAAAGGCTGCAACAACAATTACAATAACAGCAATGATTGCACCAATAATCATCATTTTCTTGTCCATGTTTTTTCTCCAATAATATTTTTATAACTATTAAAATAAAAAAGTAATACTTTTTTTAAAAAAAGTACCTAATTAGTAATACTAATTAAAATTATTTTAATAATAAATAATATTTTCCAATAATACATATAAAAATATATTTATTACTTTTAAAGTTTAATTTATAAATTAAACATATTATAATAAAAAAGTTTTTAAAGATTAAATTAACCAAGAAAAATTAAAATCAATAATTACCATTATAAAAAAATAAACCTCAAAATTAAACAAAATCAATGTAATATATTTTTTCAAAGTAATACTAAACTTAAAGTTAAATAACATTACCATTAAATATTGGCTCATGGATTTATCTCATGGATTAAGAAATTTTTTATTGGCTGAAGGTGCTACGGAAGTAGGTTTTGCAGACATAAGTAACTTCACTCCTAAAAAAGGGTTAAACATAGGAGTAATATTTTACATAACCTACCCGAAAGAGATAATACAAAACATGCAAAATGCACCAACACAGGAATATCTTGAAGAATTGGTAAGTTTAAACACAAGATTAGATGCACTTGGAATGAAATGTGAAGAATTTTTAATAGATAAAGGATATGATGCATATGCACAAACCAAAAAGAGATTAGGAACTGATTTTGGAGAGTTCAACTCATTTGAACTACCTCATAAAACCATTGCCACACGCGCAGGACTTGGATGGATAGGAAAATCAGCACTGTTTACAACAAAAGATTATGGATCTGCCCTTCGATTATCATCAGTCCTAACTGATGCACCATTGGATATAGGAAAACCCATACTAAAATCAAAATGCGGAAAATGCACAGAATGTATGGATGCATGTTTAGGAGGGGCTATAAGTGGTGAAAACTGGAACTATAAACTTAAACGAAACGACTTTTATGATGATAAAAAATGCGAAAAATATGCCTTGAAAGTATCTGAAGAAAATTTGGGAAAAGCAGATACAGTATGTGGAAAATGCATATTCGCATGTCCACACACTCAAAAATATATCAAAAAATTATAATTTTACGGCATGTCTGAAATCAGACGGTTGAATGGCAATATCCAATTCATGTATTTCTTTATCCATATGAACTGTTTCCAAATCATCATTAGAATCTAAAGATACGACAAAACCCATTTTTGTCCAAAATTCAAGAGCCCCATCCAATGTTTTGTGAGTGTGCAAGTAAATGTTTTTATATTTTGACTGATTGGCGAAGTTTTCGGCAATGCTAAACATCTTTGAAGCCAAGCCACAACGGCGACATCTTTCATCAACAAATAATCTCCATATGCTTGAAGTATTTTCCCTAGAATACAAATGTCTAAATTCTGGAAAATCCTTGTCATATGCCCTTATTCCAATAGTTCCAATAATTTCTCCAGTTTCTTCTAGATAAGCAACAAAAAAATTATTTCTTATCGGATTAACATAATACTTGTCCAATTTAATAATGTCTTCATGCCATTCTGGAACATATTCATATCCAAATTCTTTTTTGATTTGCTTAAACAAGAAGTCTTGGACATCTTTAATATTTTTGGAATCATTATCCAATTCTTTAATAATGACGTTCATGATTAACCTCAAAAGTATTACAATTTATTTAAAATTTATGTAATTAGTAATACTTTTTAATTAATTTTGATTAACTTTAATATTGATAAAGTACAAATTAGTATTTAAAAGTTATCATTTGAAGATAATACAGGTGATTTAATGGAAAAATTGTTAGATGTGGAAAATGTTTCTATTTCATTCATACAATATACTAAAGGTTTAAATCAAAGAGATTTGAAAGTTATCACCGATTTAACCTTAGATATTTCTGAAGGAGAAATATTGGCTGTGCTAGGTTCAAGTGGGTCCGGAAAAAGTCTCCTAGCACATGCCATATTTGGAATCTTACCAGAAAATGCGAAGCTTAACGGAAAAATAAAATACAAAGGAAAAGAATTGTCACAGGAAGATAAAGAAGAGCTCAGAGGAAATGAAATTGCACTAATTCCCCAATCTGTAAATTTTCTAGATCCTTTAATGAAAATTTCAGACCAGGCTATAGGGCATACTGAAAATGATGTTGAGAAAAAAGAGAAAAAAATAAAACAACACGAAATATTTGAACATTATAATCTTGGTCCTGAAGTGGATGAAATGTATCCGTTTCAGTTATCCGGAGGAATGGCAAGAAGAGTGCTCGTTTCAACCGCATTATTATCCAATCCCAAATTAGTTGTTGCTGATGAACCAACTCCGGGATTAGATGAAAAAACTGTTAAAGAAACTTTAAACCACTTCAAACACATGAAAGAGGATGGAGTAGGAGTTCTTCTAATTACTCACGACATACATGCCGCACTTGAAATCGCCGATAGAATTGGAATATTCTATTCAGGTTATGTAATAGAAATTGCAGAAAACAAGGACTTTTCAGGAGATGGTGAAAATCTTCTCCACCCATACACAAAAGCGTTATACAAGGCACTGCCTGCAAACGGATTTGAACTGATTAAGGGACATCAGCCATTACATGGAGAAATTCCTAACGGTTGTCCATATTATGACAGGTGTGAAATGAAATTTGACAGATGTAAAGATGAACGACCAGAATTAATCGACCTTGGAAATAAAAAGGTCAGGTGCTTTAAATATGAAGAAGGTATCGAAGATGGAACTTAAGGCAACAAACATTTCATTTAAATATCCAAGTGCAAAAAATTACCTATTAAAAGACATTAACCTTACATTGGACAACAACAAAATCATGGGTTTGATTGGAGACAGCGGAAGTGGAAAATCAACCCTGTGCAAAATATTGTCCGGCTATGTTACAAAATTTGAAGGCAGTGTAACATTTGATGGAAACCCATTGCCCAAAAAAGGATTTAAACCAGTGCAATTGATTTATCAACATCCTGAAAAAGTAATGAATCCAAAATGGAAAATGGACCAAGTATTGAAAGAATCATGGAATGTTCCGGATGACTTTTTAGATGAATTCGGAATTCAAAAAACATGGCTTACAAGATTTCCACAGGAACTGTCAGGAGGAGAACTTCAAAGATTTTCAGTACTGAGGTCACTCAATCCGGATACGAAATTCCTGATAGCTGATGAGATGACCACAATGCTTGATGCAATTACACAGGTACAAATATTGGATTCTGTTTTAAAAGTCGTCAAGCAAAGAAATATGGGATTTTTACTTGTAAGTCACGATATGGACTTAGTTGATACAATTTGTGACGATAAAATATATTTAAAAGATATTAATGGGGTTTAACCATTAATTCATTAATTTTTTAATCTGCCAATCAGCCCAAACCATAGTGATATTGTTTGAGACAACCTCACCCAAAACAATACCCATCCATGCTCCCCAAACGCCATAGCCTAAAACAACACCCAACAGCACTGCAAAAAATATTGTAAATCCTGTTTCTCTCATGATTGTCTGAAACATTGCAGTAAGACCTTTACCAATTCCCTGGAACACATAAGTTGAAGCGACACCAACAGCCATTGTAGGATAATAGATTACAATCCAAGAAAGAAAACTAGTAAGCTCTGAAGCAATCCTTATGCTGCTTCCGCTTGAAGCGAATACAGAAGCAATATAACCTGCAAAAGCATTTGTGAGAATTGCAACAATAACTGAAATGATAATTGAAACCTTCATTGAATAACTGTTAGCAACTTGAATTTTCTTATAGTTTCGGGCACCATAGTTTGCCGCAATGACACTAATCAATGCTGTTCCAATAGCCAAAAGAGGAGTAGTTCCAATGGTAACGATTCTCCAGCCAGTTGAATAAACTGCAACAGAATCTGTAGAACCTACAAATGTTAATAATGCTGAGAAAACTGCTGCAAAAAATGCATTGTTTAAAAGCTGAATACTTGCAGGAATTCCTACTTTAACAATGTCAACGGAAATTTCCCTTTTGAACTTAAAATTAACCAAATTGGGCTTTAAATAAGTGTCTTTTTTAATATAAAACCAATACAATAAAATCAAAATTACAAATACTGCTGAAATTATAGTGGCGATAGCAGCTCCTTTTACACCCAAATTTAAAGTGTAGATGAAAACTGGATCTAAAATCATGTTTAAAATAGCTGATGCAATCATCGCATACATAGGTCGTGTCGTATCACCTTCGCCTCTGAAAATACCATATAATGCATTGGAAAGTATTATGAAAATTGATCCTACAAGAATAATTACACCATAATCAGTTGCATAACCAATTGTTTGTCCTGCACCCATTGCATTTAAAATTGGATTTAGGAAAAGCAATAGAATTACTGTTATTGCAACAGATACAATAACATCAATGATTATAGAATGAATTGAAGCATTATCTGCCTTTTGCTTGTTATTTTCACCAAGGTATTTTGAAAGAGCAAATGCAGCACCAGAACCCAAACCGTTTCCAAATCCGACCAAAATCATAAATATTGGCGTGAAAAATCCAACACCTGCAAGCGCATCCGCTCCAAGACCGGATACCCAGGCAGCATCGATTAAATTATAAAAACTAGTTATAAGCAATGAAATAATAAGAGGTATTGACATGCTGATTAATGCTTTTTTAGGATTTTGAAGCATTAAATCCACACTATTTGAAGAATCATTACTTAACATATATAATAGTTAAAAGTTATTCAATATAAAATTAGTTATTTAAAAAAAATAGAATAATGAAATGCCATTGAGGCATTTCTAAGATAATTTATAGATTATTTATCTCATCAAATTTCAAGATATCATCACATAATACTTCAAGCAATTCCTCATCGTGACTAACGGCTAATATCCCAATATTGTTAGCACGACAATAATTTATGAGTGCTTCCCAAATCTGCACTTGAGTTACTGCATCAAGCATTGTGCTTATCTCATCGGCGATGATGAATTTTGTTTTAGGATTCAGAGCCCTCAATATACTGAAACGTTGCAGTTCCCCACCTGAAAGCTCATTAGGCCAACGAGTCAACCAAGAGTCTTTCAAACCAAATGTGTTTTTTAAATCTTGAGGAGGATTCCATGATTCATTCAATACTTTTTCCATCTTCCATTTTGGATTCATGGTCTTTTCAGGATGCTGAAAAATCAATTGAACAGGATAAAAATCTTTATCTGGAATCTTTTTATCATCCAAAGTGACATCACCCGAATAATGAGATATGTGGCCTGATAAGATTTTGCATAAAGTGGATTTACCGCTACCACTGTCCCCCATTAAACCTATTATTTCATTGCTTTTGAGAGATAATGAAACATCTTTCAAAATAGGTCTTTTTTTAGTATATGAAAAAGAAATATTGTTTGCTTTAAGATTCATCATTTACCCCCTCAAAATTGAAACATCTAATCATTACACCATCATGTTCCACCAAATTTGGTATGTCTTTTTCACACTTATCCGATCGGATAGGACAATTTTCCCAATAAGGACATCCTGAAACAACATCCAACGGTTGGACCCCTTCAGTTAAGTTAAAACCGTTTTTAGGAAGTGAATTGATTAAAGCTTTAGTATATGGATGCAATACATTATCCGCATTTTCGAAGTTCTCAACTTTATTGATTTCAATTACATAACCTGAATAGAATATTGCAATTCTATCTGCAGTTCTTAAAGCAACATCGATTTCATGTGTAATCAACAAAACCCCTTTGCCGTTTTCCTTTAACTTTCTAATATCCATGATTGTTTCATCAACACTCTTCTTGTCAAGACCTGGTGTTGGCTCATCAGCAATCAATAGCTTAGGATCACCAATTAATGCTGTGGACAATAATACTTTTCTAGCCATTCCTCCAGACAACTCGAAAGGATATAAATCATCCACACTTTCATCCAATCCATATTTGGCAAAAATTTCTCTTTGTTTTATCTTCTTTTCATCATGCTCTTTTTCATCCTTACATTCGCCGATTGCCTGCTCAGATACCTTCATAAGAGGATCTAGGAAATTTACTGACTGAGGTATTAAACAAATTTCATCCCCTCTCAATTTTTCTTTTAACTCTTGATTCAAAATGTTTCCTTGATATTTTATTTCCCCTTCAACATGGGAGTTATACGGCAGAATTCCAAGAATTGAATGAGCTAAAAGACTTTTACCTGAACCGCTTGAACCTAGGATAGCAACGATTTCAGCTTCTCCAACATCTATTGTCAAATCAGAGATTACTTTCAAATCATGTCTGTTTAATCCTTGAACATATTGTGTAAAAGATATTGACAGATTATTTACTTCTAATAATTTTCCCATAACATCACCCATTCTAATCATTTGCCTGTGAAGGATCAACTAATCGTTTCAAATTATCTCCTATGATATCAAACAGCAATACAACTATTAATAATGCAACACCAGGGAAGAATGCTAACCACCAGGCCCCCATTGCGAGATATGACATGGATTCTGATAATATGATACCAATTGCCGGTTCATGAGGTGATAAACCGAATCCTAAAAATGTTACGCTTGATTCATGCATGATTGCATGTGGGAATACCAGCAGGGTTCCAACGAATATCTGGGATAACACCAATGGCAAGATATGTTCTTTTGCAATCCATAATTTACCTTTACCAAACCTTTTAGACAATGCAACATATTCTGAGGTGTTGATTTGCATCACTTCAGCTCTAAGAACTCTTGTCAGATTCACCCAGTGCGTAAATGCTACTGCCATAGTTACACCAAAAGCTCCTTTACCTAATCCGATAGATATCATCATGATTAATAGAATATGAGGAACGGATGCGAATAAATCAATTAACCAGGATACAACTGAATCACAGTAATCATTGAAACTTGCAATAAATGCCAATATTGTAGCTATAATACTTGAGATTATTGAAGCACCAAGACCAATCATGATACTTAAACTCAAACCTTTCAGGGTCCTTATGAACATATCCCTGCCCATCCAATCAGTCCCGAAAGGATGTTCGAATGACGGCGGTTTCATTTTAATTGCAAAATTTGTCGGCAAATTAGCATCGATTAAATATCCGCAAATAAATATCACTGCTAAAACTAATGCTGTAAGAGCAATAGTTAAAATAGTTTTTTGCCTTAGATTTAGAGAACTAAACAAACCTTTATTATACCATGGCAGTTCACTCATCGTCCTCACCTCTTAGTCTTGGATCCACATATTTATAAATTAAATCTGCGATAAGATTTCCCATAAATACAAAAATTGCACTGATAATAACAATTCCTAGCAATAACGGAACATCAGACCTCAATCCGGCAGCAACTGTTGCCTGACCAATTCCAGGATATGCAAATACCTGTTCCACAAGAATTGTTCCACCAAACAATTCATTGAATGATAAGAATTGGATTGTAATAGCAGGAAGTAAAATATTTCTGATTCCATGATTTTTAATTATACCCCAGAAACTTTCACCTCTTGCCTGTGCAAATAAGAAATAATCACTTTTTTTAACGCTTATGAGCTTATCCCTAGTATACATTGTAAGAGATGCAATTCCCACAATACTTAAAGTTATTGCCGGCAATATTAAACGATATAGCCATTGCCAAAATGTCACTGTATCTGACAATTGCCCGATAGGTACTGATAGTCCTATAGGGAACCAACCTAAATATACTGAAAAAACCATTAAAAGTACTAAACCTACCCAAAAAGTAGGTGTGGATTGTAATATATAGCAATAAGTTTTAATTGCCTTATCTGCCCAAGAACCTTCTTTTGCACCAGCAATAACGCCTAAACCAAAACCCACAACCGCAGAGATTATCCAAGAGACAATCATGAGAGTAAATGATGCTGTGAACTTTTGAACAATTACTTCAGTTACAGGAACCCTATAAATCAATGAGAAACCCATACTTCCGGATGCTAAAGTTTGAAGCCAACCCAATACTCTTTCTCCCAAAGACAGATTTGTTCCCCAATATTCACCCATAATTGCCAATTGTTCCTGACTGACAATTCTTTGGCCAAGATATGCCTTAACCGGATCAATAGGTGATAACTGAATCATGATAAAACTGATTGCCGCAATAACAATTAATAAAATTAGTAATCTAATAGCTTTAAATCCTAAAAACTTAGCTAATTTTTTATTGTTAATTTTAATCAACTCATATAAATTTATTTACAAAAAAAAGAATAAAAATGGTTTATAAGGATAAACCATTTAAGCATCGGTAGTGTTGATACGTTTCCAATCGTAGATGTTACCCCAGATATCTCCACCGTGTGGGTAGATGAGGTGAGTACTATTGGAAATATCTAAATCATCACTTACAAAGTAAGTGTAGTCAACAGTTCCAACCCATAAGTATGGATAGTTGGATGTAGCTTGTTGAGCTGCTTGAGACCAGGTAGCGTAAGAGCTGTTTAAGTCTTGAGCCATAGCTGCATCGATTAAGGAATCTACTGCAGTGTCGTTAAGACCTTCAGAGTTATCGTATCCTACACAAGCTACTCTTGAATCGTATTGGTGTTCAATTTCGAATGGGTCTGCTGAACCGAATCCCCATACAACACCTTGGCTGTATTTGTTAGGGTCGATGTCATCCCAGCTTCCACCAACAGGTTGAATTTCAATACCAATTTGTTTAGCTTGTTCTGAAACCGCTACTGCAATTGCTTGTCTTTCAGATGCTTGGGAGTTGTAGTAAACTGAAAATGATGCTTTTGTACCGTTTTTATCTACGATTCCATCACCGTCAGTGTCGTTCCATCCTGCATCTGCAAGAACCTGTTTTGCTTCATCAACTTTACCATCTTCAAATGTTGAGTTAAATGCCCAAGGTAATTGGCTAGCTACACCATTGTATGATACATTACCATATCCGTTGAATGCACCATCTAATAATGCAGATCTGTTAATACCGATGTTCAATGCTTCTCTGATTGCAGGGTCACCAGTTACATTGTTACCGATAGTGACATTATCTTCACTTTGTTTACCTTCATCCATTTGTGTTGGCAGTGAAATACCACGTACATCAATTGAATCAAAGTATTCTAAGTGATATCCAGGGATGGTTTCATTTGCATATGCCAATTGTACTTCAGCAATGTCCACATCCCCATTTTTAACTGCTGCAAATGCTGCATCAGGGTCTAAGAAGAGGTTTGTGATTTTTTCGAAGTATGGTTCTTCACCATAATAATCAGGGTTTTTCTCAAGAATGAATTGTTGACCTTTATCCCATTGAGCTAATTTATAAGGTCCTGAACCGATTGGGTTTTGACCGTAGGAATCTTCATTATAGTTAGCTTCCGGAACAATACCAACATCTGTTAATTTGTTGATAAATGTTGAATCTGATTTGTTCAAAGTGAATACAACTTTATTGCCATCTGCTTTTGCTTCGTTCATGGAACTTAAGTCTGCTCCTTCACCCAATTCTTTTGCTTTGTTGTATGAGAATGCAACATCATTTGCGGTTAATTTGGAACCGTCAGTGAAGTTTACATCATCACGAATTGTTACAGTGTATGTTTTATAATCATCTGAAATTTCATAATCTGTAGCGAGGTCATTTACGAAATTATTGTCTTTATCTCTTTTGAGAATTGTACTTTGTATAAGTGGCTCTGTTCCTGAGTCATGGTATCCCCAACCGTGCATCGGGTCAAAACCGAATTCCGGTTCTTCACCATGAGCAGCAACACAAGCAACTAATTCGTTTTCAGCATGTTGTGTGCTTCCGCCTCCCAAGGCAAAAGCACCTATACCGATTACTGCAATTACCGCTATAACTGCTCCTATAATAATTTTTTTATCCATTTAATTTCCCCATTAAAAATTACTTATAAATTAATTCAAAATAATATCCAATAATAAGTATTACTAAATTATAAAAATATAATAGTTAAGTAATACTTTTAATAAAAAAGATATTACAATTAATAATTGTAAAGTTAAAGTATATAAAAATTACCATCAATTTAGAAAAATTCAAACAAAGTAAAATATTGGAAAGAAAATTAAAAATTAGTATAAAAAAAGTCATTAAAATAAGAAAATGTTAAAAAAAGAAGGGAAAAAATGAGAAAAGCTATTCTTTTCTCTCAATGTATATCTCTTGCTTTGTATCCATGTTTGCATCATAAACTATGTC
>JAFUIW010000019.1 GCA_017473945.1 Methanobrevibacter sp.
CAGTACAATGCAATGTTTAAAAGAATTGAATTGTCGGTGATTTTTTCCAAAGCCCTGCTGCTGAATTGGCTGTTGTGGCAGACAATATCTGCCAGGACATGCTCATCTGTGATTTTGTCAAATGCATCCCTTCTATATGATTGTGAAGGAGATTTGTTTGCGATTGCATATAGAATTTTTTCATCCTCAGTTGAATCCGGTGAAATTAAGCCAATGTCTTGCCATCTATTGTCAATTTTATTTAATGTGCAATCTGTTTTGAGTTTTCGGGATGCATAAAGCATTATCAGAGGATTTGAATCATGAAGCGAATCTTCCAGCAGATTTTCATCACCGCACCTCCTCAATGCTTCCAATCGCACTGCATCATTATGATCGGATTGCGCAATTGCTGAGAATGTCTTTTTATCAGTGAGATTGGGATTTCTTAGGGCTTCAAGCCGTACACTATAATTCGAATCATTCAATGCAAGATTTCTTAAGACCTCTTCGGATGATATTCTTCGAACAATTAGTGTGCGAAAATCGCCAAACAGCTTTTCGTTAAGCAAATCACAGAAAACGGACTCGTCGGATAGCTTGTCCAAAACATTTTCATAAACACCAGTTCCTATAGACTCATAAATCGATATTTCATAATTGCGCTTGAAATCGGAATAGCTGTCGGTTGAAAAGTATCCGTAATTTTCCAGAATCATCCCATAGAGAGTATCTGCATCGTTAATGTTTCCCAAAGCCTTTTCGCGCACATAATGGTCACAATCATTACGGAAAATATCTGCCAGAATATCCTCATCATGAATCCTTTTGACCGCTTTGGCTCGAACATCACGGTCTGAGGCATTTCTTGCAACATGAACCAAATCATCATTGTCTTCAATCAAATCCAGTGCAACTGTCGCGATGAAATAGTGCAAATCATATATTATCATGTCAAGAAGATTAAAATCATTGCGGATTTTTTGATTAAACACTCTTAGAACATCATTATCAGTTTCATATTTTGAGGCTTCACTGAGAATATCCTTATCGTCAGTTTTAAAAGCGGCTACAATTCTAACATCAGAGTATGATTCATTTCTTAAAACGTCAGCCAGGACATCTTGATTGCTGATGCGTTTGACAGCTTCACTGCGAACATTCACATCAGGACAGTTTCTTGCAATATCCTCCAGATTATTTCCATCGGCAATCCTTTCAAAGGCAGCTATTCGAACGTCCCTTACAGACTCATTTGATAAAACACGGGCAAGGATATTCACATCACTGATGCGTTTAACGGCTTCAAGGCGAACTTTCCAGTCAGGATGGAATCTTAGAATTCTTGACAACGTATCTTCATCGATTGCGGGAGATGTTTCACTGGAATCGCAGTCATTTATTAAAATATCTGCAATGAGCTTGCCGTCTGCAATCTTTTCAATGGCGGCTTTTTGAACATCACTGTCAGTGTCGTTTTTAAAAACATCAAAGAGAATATTTTCATCGTTCACTCTCCTTGCTGCTTCACGGCGAATCCTCCAGTAGGAATCATTTTTTAAAACATCACTGAGAGCATCCTCATCTTTCAGCCTCCTTACAGCTTCAAGACGAACATCACCGGATGGACTGTGTCTTGCAAGATACTCGACTTCCCCATCATCGCAAACGCTTAAAATTCTGGGCATGATTCTGATTTTATCGGTGATTTTTTCTTTTGAAAAAACATTTCCGAAAAGCAGTTTTTTCATTACCTTATCCTGAATGATTTGTGAACCGTTTCGGTATAATTTCACAAGAACAGAAGGATTTGCAATGCGGTTTACTGCATTTTCAACAATTTCCTCATCTGAAGAGAATGTGACTGCAATATCGCCAAGCATCGATTCATCGACAATATCTTCAAAAAGCTCGCTTAAATCATCGGAATCTAATGTATTTGCCAATGTTAAGTATATATCAGGCTTGTTCAACTTTCTTAATGCCAATTTTTTGATTTTTAAATTCTCTTCATTTCTGGCAATGTCTTCGAGAAATTTCTCATCAGACATCCTCTTAACCAAAACCAATCTGTATTTTATCGGATCATCCCAGGTCTTTTCGCCAAAAATGAATATGCCGTTTAATTTTTCATAGACTGCAAATCTTGTTTCGTAATCGTCATGTTCATCTGCAATCCTTAAAAGAAAATCCTTATTGGAAATCATTTCGATAGCGGCAATCCTTACATAAAAATCATCATCATTAAGTGCGGCTGAAAGCAGCAGATTCTTGTCTGTGCAGTTTTCAATGTAGGCGATTTTTTCCCATGAATCAAGAGTGTTGAAATCATCAGGGACTATATCTGAAAACCGGTTTAGCGAAAGGGCATTGATATAACTGCGTAAATCATCATCACTTATATGATTTTTCATGATGTTGAAGAAAAAATCAGGCCTGTTTAAGTGTTTTAATGCAAAAAGCCTTACATCAACAGAAGAATCATTGACTGCAATGTCTGAGATGAATTTATCACTTTTTAAGTCTTTAATCAAATCCATTCGAGATTCAACAAGATTTTCACAGGTTATTTCATTCATAAGGGATTTGCATTTAAGCTTTTTATAGCCGGCAACTCTTGTTGGGTAATCGTCATGTTCATCTGCAATCTTTAAAAGAAAATCATTGTCTGAAATCATTTCAACAGCCGCAAGCCTTACAAGAAAATCCTCATCATAAAAAGCGGCTGAAAGCAGCAGATTCCGGTCAGTGCAGTCTTCAATGTAGGTGATTTTTTCAAGGGAATCCAGAGTGCTGAAAGCGTCAAAATCAAGGGTTGCATCTGAAAAGCGCAACATGACCTCATTTCTGATGAGGGGGTCTTTTTCTTTTCTAAACATTTCAAGAAGCATTGAATTGTCAGTTATGAGATTGGCAATGGAGTATCTTATCTCAAAATCATCACTGCTTTGGTATATTTCAAACAACCTTTTTTCATCCCGGATTTTTGTGATTTCATCAAGCTTATCCTCGTTCATAAAAACCACCAAAATATGAAAGAAAATTTAATGAACAGCCGTTTACATACTGTTTAAAATTTCCTTTAATTCTGAAATGCTTTTATTGCTCAGTTCTTCATCCTGTTTATCAGCTATAATGCCTAAAATCTTATCCCTTTGATTTTGAATGGCAATTTGTTTTTGCAATTCCTCTTGCTGTTTTTTGAGATGATTGAATACTGCTGTGACAATGTCGATTTTTAACTGAAGCTCCTCGTATGTCTCATCCTTTTCGCCTTCTCTGTCAAGAAGTGAATCGACGGAATACTGCCTGTATTCATCCAGCTGCTTTTTAAGCTTCATGTAAATGCCGTCCAGTTCCTTCAAGTTCAAATCGAAAAGGTCCTCAATGCTTATCATTCCCTTATATTCAAATCTCAATTTCTTTGATAGTGCTTCTATCCACATGTTTTTTCCTCCTATAAAATTACGTTCCATATTCTTTTGATATTGTCTGTTGTGACTTTTACTGTTATTTTTCTTTCGCCGAGTTTGCCTAGGCTGAATCCTATTCCCGACAATTGGTTTTCTGTGTCTTCTACCCTTATTTTAGAAGACATTGCCTCCATGACCTTTCTGTGGGGGTGAAGTTCATTTTTCAGGTATTCGTTGAACCATCCGCTTGGATTTGTATCGTTTATGCAATCCTTGAGCATGAAAAAGATATGTTTGTTTCCGAATTCGTTGCCGTTCCAGTAATTCGGACTGTAGCAGATCAGTGAAACCGGAACAAACTCGCCAAGAGGAACATTCCAATGGTTACAGTCAGTGTAATGAGTAATATCACTCAGCAGGTCCGTGAGGGTGAATTTTCCATTTTTAAACTCCACTTTGGCAACCTCAACAAATTCATTTTGAGAAAGCTTATGAGGATAGTCGAAACTGTAAATTTTCCCGTCAAATTCGACTTCAGCCTTGAATCCTTCATCTCCACCGCGATAATTGTATTGATGGACCCTGAATACATATTCTCCTTCAATCATTCTGCTTTTATTTTTATACTGAATGTTTTCAACGGCAATCTTGCCCTCTTCAGGGTTGATGATGTCGACATCGAGCCACCCTCCCGTTTTTCGGCTTTTCATGTCATTGAAATATATTTCATGACCGTTCGGTTCGGTTGAATGTGCGTCCAGGTCGTTTTTATCCCACTTGATGCCGTCGTTCCACTGTATGGAGAATCTCAAATCGACATCAACGTCACCACCCATCTTTTTTACAAGATCCTTCATGATGCTGTCTGTAATGTTGTTTTCATATGTCCAGCTGTAGGGATTGTCCCAGTGAAACATACTTGGGGCGTGGCTGTTTAGAGGAGATATAAGTGAGACAAAATTGTTTTTGAATTTCAAATCGACATAGAGGCTTATTTCCTGTGCGTTTGGAAGGACATTTGCTATGAAATCATCCAGAGATATTTCAGACACGCTTCGGAAATCATGGACTTTTCTAGAGGCATTACGTTTAAGCTCTTCGAATATACCGCCTGCCAGGACAGAACGGACGTTTCTGTTTGCAAAAAGCACATTGTTTATTGAAATGTCCTCAAGCCTTGCAAATCTGCGGGGAAGGCTGTCAATGTAGCCCAATTGGGTGACTTTTCTTTCTGCATCCTCAAGCATTTCCGGCGAATACACTGCCTTCGGCCTCTGGTAACGGGTCGGGTCGGTGATTTTTTCATAGCTTAAAACCGCCTCATCCAGGCTCATGCCGCCGGCAATGTTTAAAAGCATAGTGCCCATACTTGTATTTTTGATATGGACAATGTTTCTGGGTAGCAGAGCGGATTTTTTCCAAAGCCAGTTGTTCAAATCACACTTTGAGTCCAAAGCGTTAAACTCGCCAAGAACATCCTTCAGCTCTTCAAGGGTGTCCTTCCACTGGTTTGAGCGGTAGAGATTGTTTGAATAGACCAGCTCCAGTACGGTATCGACCGCCTCAATTGAAATCGCATTCAAAGTGTCTTCAAGGAGTTTTCTTTGTGTGGCCGCATCTCCCAGCATGGAAGGCAGCTCATCAGTCTCGGCGTAAAACTTGTCGGGCAGGTCAAGATAGAAATGGTGGTTTTCATCAAATTCACCATCATATTCTGCAAATGAGCGGAAAACCCCGACAGAGTAACTGTCATGGAGAAATATGTTTTCAACGCTTTTGGTCTTTAGAAACTCATCGAGAGTGTTGAAGACATCCTGGTATTCGGGAATGGTTTTAAAGCCAAATAATGTTCTGATTTCATAGTCATCGTCAATCATGACAACGTTGGCCATTGTCCTGAACCATGTGAGGCATCTCTGACAGTCATGCCATGGCTTTTCATGATATATGCCCTTAATGCTGTCGGGAAAGCTTTCAAGATAAAGATTCCATACCTCACCGTCATCGCAGTCAATTGTGAAAAGACAATCCTCCCGAGAAAAGTAATCATCAAAATATTCCTGCATCTGTGCCTGCATTTTCTTGAATTTAGCGTCAGAATATTCTATCATAGTACCACCAGCTTTAAAAATAGGGGGCGGGATGCTGGATTTGAACCAGCGCCTCATGACTTCTGTTCATGTGCACTGCCGCTATACTAATCCCGCCATGCGATGAATATAATTTTATAACTCATATTATATAAATACTTTAAATAAAATTGTTTATAATGCTGTAAAATTTATATTACATCACAGAAATGGTACAAAATATTGAAAATTGTTTACATTTTTTTGAAAAAATTAAACCTTAAAAACAACTATTGAAAAAGAATCATGAAAAAAAGCGTTGCATCAGTTTAAAACAGACTCATTTCAAACCAATGTCTTTTTCATCAATATAAAGCGCATTGAGCTTTTGCCTTATATCATCGGGAATTCTTATGGACTTTTCCGCAATATAATCATAGTGGACAATGATTGATCGTCCTTTTGCCTTGAGGTTGCCTTCCTGCCAGACCTCGTTTCCGACTGTAAACGATGAGTTTCCGATTTTGAGGATGTATGTCCTTATCTCCACATCGGCACCATATCGAATCTGGCCTACAAAATCAGTCTCGTTTCGAACCAGAATCAGTTTCCATTTCTCAGGGTCCAAATCCAAATCCGGTATGAAATACCGGTAGATTTCCTCCCGTGCAAGCTCGAACCACTCGCCGATATGGTTGTTGTTCACATGTTTCATCCCGTCAATTTCCCCGAACCTTGGAGTCACCATCATCCTTAACATTATATAACCCTTTTAGATTTTTGAAAAAAAAAATACCTGTTTTTTAAAAATAGATTATGTTTCATAAAATTTATATAATTTTCATTCATTATCCGAAAACCAGACAGCATTTACACCATCAAATTGAAAAAGCAAGTATTTCGAATATTTTAAAAAAAAAACTAGAAAAGTTCCATGAGTTTTGAAAACCTAATCTAAGAAGGCTAAAAAGTAAGAAATGACCTAGAAATCTTTTAAACTCATGGAAGCGAATTTTAATTGAAAAAGTTTAAAAGCAAAGCTAGGACCTCCATATTCTCATTCTAATATTTGTGCATCTATTGAGATTCTGCATCAGCAATGCCTCTTGGGCACAATAAGTAAGGATTCACAGCAGGGATGCAGCTTAGGAAAATCCTGCCGTAGCCTATATCATCACTGCAATACCCCGATTTCATCCATCCAACCAGCGAAATGATTGAAAAACAGCCAGAAATCTATTCGTCAAGGTTGTGTGAAATCTCTTCGCCAAGACCAGTCAGACGGTAAAGCCTTCCTTTTCTGGCTTCCTCGTTTATGCATTCAGCGGCACCGATATCCTTAAGTTCAGTTAAGACCTTGGAAATATGATTGCTTCTGATTCCGGCTTCCTCAGCAATCTTTGTCGGAATCTTCACCTGCCCATCCTGCAGAGATTTAATGGCTTTTACCCTATACGTACTTACACTCACATATGCTAGTTTTTTTAGTGTTTCATCATCTAGACTATTATCCATGCATATGTTTATGTTATTAACTGGTTATAAACTTTGCCAATTTTCAGCCATCAAATATGTACAAAATAAAAACTTTGAAAAAAAGAAGATGATAGATGCACTGCATCTACCGTTCAAGTTTACCAGATTCTGTGTCCGTCGTCACCATATCCCGGCTCGTCCATATCGACATAACCGTTACTGCCTATGTGGTAGTTTACATAACCGTACTTGTTTACCATGTACTGGTCCACTTCAGCCTGGCTGTACATAGGTGTTCCGTCAGACTTGTATGCATAGGCGGATTTTGAACTGGAAGATGAAGATGAACTTGAAGTCTGTTCCGCTTCAGCAGTCTCTTCCTTAACTGTTATCTTTTTGGTTGCATTGCAACCCTTATAGTCATTGCTTCCGCCATATGTAACGGTGACATCATATTTTCCGGCATCCTTATCCATCTTTAAGGTTCCAACACCGTTGTCATTGGTTTCAACGGAATAATAGGAACTGGCCTTGTCCTTGTCGGTGACTGTAACGTTTACCTTTTGACCAGCAATTGCATTTCCATTACTGTCAGACAACTTGATTTTAATGGAACCTCCCTCATCGATTGAGGAATTGCTCTTAAATGTTAATTTTGTATCCTTTTTTGCCATGTTTGGTGCAAGTGCAACCACTCCAACAAGAAGGGCTGCAATGACAACAATCAAAGCGATTATTATAATCTTATTTCTATCCATATGAACTATCTCCTCTACAATATTATATTGTGATTAAAATATTATATAACTATTACCATAATATAATCAAAGCAATGCAAATTGTGACTGTTAATGAAATGAAACTCATTTCAACAAAAACATCAGGTGATAAAATGAATTGCATAGAAATCATACAGACTGACATAACTGAATTGAGCGTTGATGCAATCGTCAATGCGGCAAACAGAAATCTTCATGAAGGCGGAGGAGTATGCGGAGCGATATTCGCCAAGGCAGGTTCAAGTGAACTGACAATGGCATGTTCAGAAATTGGCGGATGCCCGACAGGCAGTGCAGTCATCACCCCAGGATTTAATCTTCCTGCAAAATACATCATCCATGCCGTCGGCCCGATCTGGCATGGAGGAAGTGAAAACGAAGAGAATCTTCTCTACAGTGCATATTCAGAATCACTTAAGCTTGCAGAAGAAAACGGCTGCAGGTCAATAGCTTTTCCACTGATTTCATCAGGAATATACGGATATCCGAAGCGTGATGCATGGAAAATAGCCATAAAGGCCTGCAGAGATTATTGTAAAAATCATGAAATAAAAATAATCATAGCCGTTTTAAGTGACAGAAGCAAAGAGCTTGGCGAAAGTGTTTTAAACAAACAATAAAAAAAAGGGAAAAAATAATCAGGATGATGATTTGGGAAATTCTAGTAAAGGTCCGAATTGTCAACTATTAAACTTTTATCTTTTACGGCGCCAACGACCTCATCCTGATATTGCCTGTCAACAGCTATGATTTTTGAGGATATGTCCTTTGGAATGAAAGCGATTGAATGATTGTTTACAACTATATGCTTTATCTGGGACATTTCCACCCTTGTGCTTTCACCATCAACTGTCATCTCAACATGATTGTCTTCGATTACAAGACTTTTTTTGCGGCCGTTGGTCATAAGCTTGGCCATTCTTCTTAAAGTCAAAAGATAATACGGCACGCACAGTATCAGAGTTACTGTAAAAAGCACTATTACAAAGAAATACATCACCTGGCTTTTATCAGACAGATACAGGAATGAAAAAATTAAAATAAAAGCCGCTGAAATTCCCGCATAGAGAAGGGCCGGTGTTGTAGGGCTTCGCAATTTTCTTCTTGGATTGTCTGCAATCTTTCCGTAGTTGGTCACCACCGCCAGCACTTCACCATAGAATTCATCGGAGCTGTCTTTGTCAATGTCAATTTTCATCAAATCACCTATTCCTCGTAGAAGGGCTGTTCGCCGCACATCCAAAGTGATGTGAACTCATCTAACCTGTCTTCTAGATTGAACTGGGTTCCCGGAGCAATCACAACGTCAAGTCCGTTTTCAGCAGGACCAATCGGCAGGATCCTTTTGGATTTCGGCATCAGGAGAATGTGAGTGTATTTCAAATCCTCACGGTATTTCGGATCGCTTGAGGCATAGAATGGTATCGGAGGTGTGAAGACCCCTTCCTCTGCATTGTCGACCATGAAGTTTTCATCAAGGCGTAAAAACAGTGTTGAATTCTCCTCAAGCTCAACGGAATGTTCCTTCAAGGCTTTAAGAAGTTCATTGATGGAATCCAGAAATTCCCTCTCATCATCTGAGATTTCCATAAACAGGTTCAGGAACGCCTGAATCGGAATGTTTATTTCAGACGGGGTGAACGGATTTACGACAACTGTTGAGTACTTGTCAGTCTGTTCAAGCATTCCTGCAAGGTCGCTCATGTATATCACGAACACTGAGCTTTTAACACCTGCATTTCTCATAACATCATCGGATGTGAATAGGGGCACCGCCTTTTCGCCGTCGCTGTTTGTAAGGCAATTTATACTGAAGCCAGTCTCTTTGGGAGTTTCCAAGATATCTCCAGGCTTTGCATCCTCAAGACCTTCAAACATGTCTGCGCTGAATGAAACCGGCATGAACAGGCGTGAGTCTTTAAGAATTTCAAAAAATTCCTCCTGCATTTCAGGAGTTATTTCCTTTTCAAGTACATCTTCAAGTTTTGAATTGTCAATTTCTGCTTCCTCTTTTAGCTCTTCCAAGTGTTTATCATCCATTATCATCATCCACTACAAATCTGTAATAATCATCCTATTTCCAAGCTCATAGGCAAAGGCCTCCTGGGCCAAAACGTCATTGTGCCTTCTAAACCATGCCTCGAATATTTCACAGGCCCTAAAGTCATTGCAAAAAACGGTTATCAGAATCTCATCAAATTGCCTGGCTTTGTAATATGAGTTAACTTTTGTAATGTATAGGCTGTCAAAGCCGTTTTTTTCAAATTCGCTGATCAGTTCATCCAAAATATCATCCATTTCAATTGAAACCAGCTTTTCACAGACAAATTTGTAAAGCGGAATGTGAAATACATACTTCTGATTTAACCGAATCATGTTATCAATATATCATTAGGATATCTTAAAAAATTTTTGGAAAGGCAATATTCAAAAATCCGCATCAAAAAAGTGCATTGACAAATCAAAATTGTATTTAAAGCATTAAATTGCTTTTAAATAACCTATAACACATATATACTACCTTAAACAAAGTAATACATGAAAAAAATTATCATAAAAATTAAAAGGAGGTTGAACTATGGTTATTGAAAATCAGAAAAACAGAGACCTTTTCTTCAAGATATGCTTCATGCACTTTTTGAATCACATCCTGAAAGTTTTGGGAATCGATGAGGAAATAGAGGACACCATAGCTACAGAATACATCTCAGTTGAAAAAAAGGACCCAATCAGAATTTTTGACCGGCTGCTTGATTTTGCGGCAATAACAAAATCGGGAAAAATCATCATTTTCGAGTTCAAAAAGGACATATTGAGAAAAAAAGATTTAAAACAGATTTTTGACTATTACAGACAAATATACTGCAAGGAAAAGACAGATGTAATTGCAATATTGATCGTTATTTCAAAATACGGTAAAATTAAGGATTTCACAGAACTGGACATAACATTTCATCCCGAAATTATCAAAACAAAACTAATCAACAAACAAAAAGATTTAAAAACAATTAGAGAGAAATTTAACGGTAACATAGTATTGACATCAATGGAATGCTCCCTACTAATCGCATTGCCATTGTTTGACATCAAGGAAAGTGAAGCTGAAATCGTTGAAGAGATGTGCAGTTACATTGAATGCAAAAGGAATTGCATTCCCAAAGACAAAATCGAGGAAGTTACACTCGGAATGTATTTTAACATTCTTGAATACATCCCGCAAGACAGACAAGATGAATTAATGGAGATGATTGACATGAACGACATTAAATCCAGAGGCGATTTAGCAAAATTTAGAAAAGAAGAAAAGAAAAAAGGAATCAAACAAGGAATCAAACAAGGAATGAAACAAGGAATGAAACAAGGCATTGAAAAAACAATTCCAAGACTCCTTGACAGCATGACACCACAGGAAATATCAACTGAATTCGACATCAAACTTGAAAGAGTACTGGAAATCAAAAAAAGTTGCGGCAAGTAACTATTTTTCACAATATCCCTAAAACAAATTA
>JAFUIW010000020.1 GCA_017473945.1 Methanobrevibacter sp.
ATTTTAAAATAAAGTATGAATACATAATTTTTAAACTAATGAAAATCATACCAAACAGTATATAAAAAACAGACGAATTTAGTTTAAAATTAAAGCAATTTTACTGAATTACTGCAATTTTTCAAAACAAAAGCAATAGAGGTTAGAGTATGATAGAAAATTTAGAAAGCAAATGCAGACTAATTTCACCGGAAAATGTTAAAAAATTCATAAACACCCATGAAAATACTCAAAAAATACTTAATGCAATGGAACCTCAATTAAACAAACATTTCCCAAACAATGCATTCTCTCTGGAATTATGTGACGAATTAGGCTGGACAACAGAACCCAAATTATTGCTCAATGTTCATGTCCCTCAAGAAATCTTTTTCAATGGCCTTTTAGACCATTTCAATGAAATATATGAAGAAATTGAACCTATAATAAATGAAATTGAAAATACTGTTGTCTTATTTCCTAAAATAACAGGAATGAACATAGATAGAATGAGCAACACCAGTGCAATTAACGTTATTGCACGAACTGCATATTTCAACAATTATAACGACGGAATAATCCAAAGGGAAATGAGTTTTAGAGACATACCAAAAGAACAGCAAATTGAAGAAATCATCGAATATTGTAAAACTCACAAAAATCCGAACATTTCAAACATTGTCTATGACCTGCAGCTGCAACTTTTTGATGTGGACGACATTATCACAGAATTAGAAGAACAGGGAACAATTTTAAATGTTAAATATTAAGGCGATATAATGGCAACCTATGTTAAAAAAGGAGACAAGATAAAAGGAGAACGAATTCCATGCGAAGCCAGAAAAATCTCCAATCCCATTCCAATTCCAAAAAGCGGACGTCACAAAACCCAACAGATAATCCTAAAGAACAATGCAGAATGAGAAATTAAAAAAGAATCCAAACATCACAACCCCAATCCTGAAAATTAAAACATTATCCGGCAGGAGCATTCACCATTACAATACTTAGTGATTTAATGAATTCATGAAGATACACATCATGGCAGAGGTATTGAAGGGATTGCTTTCACCATTCTACAATATGATTTAAACAGGATTAAAAATCAAACCAATAGGTAAAAATACTTTACTAAACTTTTTCTAAAACCATAATTAATAAATTTAGGCTCATAAAAATAAGTATATCTTTAAATAATAGCTAAATAAGAATATAATTTGTAACACACTCTCGTGTTATCTAAAAAAAATTTTTAGTTTAAGTTTTCTTGGGACTCACCCCAAGAGAACTTATTCAATCTCATTCTTACAGATTTCATACACTATTCTTGCATATACCCTGTCCTTTTCCTTTTCATCCTCTGACAAATCTGCATAATCAATCATCAAGCGGGACCAGTTTTCTATGCGTCCGGATAGCCTGTCTACAAATTTTTTCTCCGTCGAATCAAGATTTTCCACATCAATAAGCCCCAACAATTCTTCGATGTCACCACTTACTGATCTTGCCCATTCCTGCCATTGGATATGCTCCGCTTCGGCAAGCTTTTCTATAACATTATTCATGATTAATGTTATATCTTTTCTTCCTAAAAAACAGTAATGTAACATTATAATTACAAATACAAAACAAATTTTATATAAAATAAGAAAAAAATAAACAAATAGCTAAAAAGCTTTTTAAAAAAAACAAGGGAGGAACAAAATATGGCTGAGAAAAATATGATTGTTGCATTGATTATTTCATTCATATTCACAGGACTCGGTATCGCATATGCCGGTGACGTTCAAAAAGGCATAATCTTTTTTGCAATAGGAATCGTCCTGAACGTTTTGGGTCTGTGGGTGCATATGATATTCTCAATAATAGGTTTGATATTCTGGATTTACGCATTATACACAACATACCAAGAAGTCAATGCAGTCAACGGAGCATAGGAATAATTTATCAAAATTATTCTTTTTTTATTTTTTAATGTAGATAACACCAAAACAATTTTTAAACAGACAGATAAACCATCAATTTATTAAAATAAACAGAAAAGAATTCTACTATTTTTAAATTTTAAATTAATCTGATGATAGCTAAAAGCAATTATTTTATAAGATAAAAAAATAAGAAAATGAGGATAATTAGCTATCCCCAGCAGGTTTGAGTTTTGTAAGTATAAATGCAAATGCCATAACTCCGATAATGATAATCAAATCAACCATTATCTCGAACTGTTTTGCGGTTGAAAACAATTGGACAATACCGATTACCCACATTATTATTAAAACTATCGGAAGTAAGTATTTAATCACGAATTTCCAGGTTTTTCCAACCTTGAATGTTGATGTTTCATTCAATGCAGGAAGGAAGTGGTCAAGACCGTAGAACCATGCAAATATGATACATTGAATACCGATCAGGAGCAATATTCCGAACTCGTTTACGAATGAATCGATGATTCCAACAAGATAACTGCTGATACCGGTGGTTAGGATAATTGAAAATGCACAACCGATAATTGACAATACTGTTGCGGTTTTTTTACGTGACCATCCGAGTTTAACTGTTGTTGAGTTTAACATCGGTTCCAGGAATCCCAAAGCGGATGTGATTCCTGCAAACAAAATTGCCAAGAACAGCAATGGAGCCAATATGCGACCAACAGGACCCATGATGTTGAAAATCATTGGAAATACGACAAATACAAGACCTGTACCTTCGGTAACCAGCTGAACCATAGGAGTTCCTGCTGTAACTGACATGTAACCTAAAATTGAAAATACACCGAATGCAGTACAGATTTCAAATGCTGAGTTGGATGCAACTACAATCAATACATTATCAATCAGTTTTGAGTTTTCAGGCAGGTAACTTGCATATGTAAGCGCAATAGCCTGACCCATACTCAATGAGAAAATGATTTGAGCAAATGCGGCAAGCCAGATGTTTACATTACCAAGCATGCTCCAGTCAGGAGTAAGCAGAGTGTTGATACCTAAACTTGCACCAGGCAATGTCAGTGCATAAACAATAATGATTCCCATTATGACAAACAATGCAGGAATCAATACCTTTGAAACCTTACCGATTCCCTTGTCAACGTCCCTGTGGGAGATGAACCATAATATGACCCATAGGATTAAAACACCGACAGTTGTCGGAATGAGTAAAAAGCTGGCATTTGACAAGTTTGAGCTTCCACCTACTGTTTGGGTGAAATAGGTTGCAGTATCTGTTCCCCAGTTAAATGTGAAACTGCTTAAAAGGTAAACCAAGTCCCAACTTAGAATTACCATATAATAAATCGTTACTATAAAAACAAAAAGAACCAGTATCCAAGCGATAATTTCGAATTCAGGTTTGATTTTCCGCATGATCTTCGAAAACGATTCCTTGAAACTGAATCCCACACCATATTCTAATATTAAAAATGGAATTCCCATAATAGCAATTGCTATAAAGTAAGGAATGAAAAAGGAACCTCCACCATTAGAATACAGTACATAGCTGAAACGCCAAATGTTACCTAACCCAACAGCAGCTCCAATCATAGCAAAAATAAATGCCAATGACGAATCCCATTGTGCTTGTTCAGACATGGTATAATTTTTATAAAACGATATATAATAATGTTTACATATTTAATTGTAATGAACGTATTTGACAAATTTATTATGGGTGACACATCAGGCATAAACTGGTGTTTTGAAAACAGACATTTTATCGAAAGGCTTGATGAAAACGGAATTTCAAGAGAATATGTGGTTGATTGCCTTTTAAATGAGGAGCCGATAAGTTACGAGCACATTGAAAGGGAAAAGTATGCTGCAGTGTTTAATGCGCCGCCATCAAAGGACTACAAGGAAATCCGAGTGGTAATGG
Source organism: Methanobrevibacter sp. (assembly GCA_017473945.1). Classification (GTDB taxonomy): domain Archaea; phylum Methanobacteriota; class Methanobacteria; order Methanobacteriales; family Methanobacteriaceae; genus Methanocatella. Next base: position 3,853 of record JAFUIW010000020.1, read on the forward strand.
CATGCAGCGGAAACTCCATTGATCTTGTAACAGTGATGAGAAACAATGAAACAACAACAAGCCGTCAAAACAGACAGTACCAGTCTGAGAAAAAGAAAAATATAGAAAAAAAGAGATTGAAAGCGCTGTCAAAAAGAAAATGGTAAATAAGGTTTTAAACCTTATTGAAATTCAACAGTTTTGTAACACCGATTCTGAAAAGAACCACACCTTTTGCACCGCCATTCTTACATGCTTTAGCGTCCTTCAAAAGCTGTGCGAGAGACAGTTTTTTAACATTGCTGTCTGACTTGTAGGCCTGAAGGCCTGTCCAAACCTGAGCACCGTTTGATTGTGAAACCAAAGTCTTGGTTACTGTCTTAAGCCAGGCAGTGTTTTTGCCGTAGTTTCCCTTATAAGCCATAGGGACAATGACGTCCAGGTATTTGGTCATTGTAGGAATGTCCTGACCGTAATAGTATACGTTCATGTCAGGTTCGGGCATTATGGCTGCAGAAATTATGCAGTTCGGATTCACTTTCCTGATTTCAATGCAAACGTTCTTTACAAAGTAATTGACCGCTTTTACGGCGTTTTTATATTTGTGTGCTGTTCCGCCAAATCTGACGTAATCCATGTGAACCCCTGCAACACCGCTTATTTTTGAGTAGTATACAGCCTTGGCGATTTTCTTTTTAATCATGTTATAGTTAATGGAACCGTCTTTTTTAATAGGCTTGACCCATTTGCCCTCATAGAATACTTGCATCCATATATGCACTTTCATCCCATATTTGTTTGCCTTTGCAATCCATGATGTTACTGTCTTTTTACCGTATAGATTAAAAGCATATGAATTCAAAAATATCTGTTTTGTTCCTTTGGATTTGAGTGTCTTGAGATTTACTGACTTGATTCCGCTGGCCCACATCCAGTAACCGTTACCCTTAGTCATGGCAGGTTTTACTTTGATAGTGTAATAACCACCGGATGCAAGATAAGAACCAGTGGAATTGAACGAATATGAGACGTTATATGTTCCCTTTTTCAGACTTAGATATATCTGTGCATAACCCTTGGAGTCTGTAACAGCACTATATGTTTTTCCGTTGACCTTAAATACTATCTTCTGGGATTTAATCGCTTTTCCACCATCAGTTAATAGACGAACAATAAACACTGACTTTAAACCCTGACGATAATTAATATTCTTGTCAGCAACATTCAGGACAGTCTTTGTGGAGGTTTTGATTGTAATGACTGAGGATGCATTGGACGGATTGGTACTGTCATCACCCAAAAAGAAATAATTGACAGTGTATGTTCCCTTTGCAAGTACAATATCCAAAGTTGCATGACCTGCACTGTCAGTGGTCATTGTGTAGTTGCTGCCGTCCACATTGAAAATGATCGGTTTTGAATCTAAAGCACTGCCATTGGAAGTCAATGCTACTTCCAATTTTGTTGAAATATTCTCATAACCGACAGCGTCATTTGCTGACAGCTCAGAATCTGATTTGACAATTTCTGCATCATCAGCAAATGAGGAATTCATATCAGAAACTCCCTCATCCGCCAAGACGACTTCGTCTTCAATGCCTGATGCAATATCTGTGGCATTATCTTCTGCAGCCGCCGCTGAAACAGAAAGAAGCGCCAACATTAACATTAAAAATATTATTGACCTTTTCAAACTATCACCCTAAAGATTGTTGAAGTCTATGAAATTAAACAGAGAGTATCTGAATATTATGACTCCATTTGCTCCGCCAAGTCCTGCATAAATCGCATCGTTTTTTAAAGTGGAGGCGGACAATTTTTTGACATTACTGTCTGAAGCATATCCCTGAAGGCCTGTCCAGACATCGGCACCATTGGACTGTGAAACGAAAGTGGAAGTTACTGATTTAATCCATGATGCATCCTTATTGTAGTTTCCTTTATAAACCATCGGAATGATTACGTCCAAGTATTTGGATATTGTAGGAATGTCCTGACCGTAATAATACTTGTTTGAAGATGGTTCCGGCATTATTGCAGCGGAAACTATGAGATTGGAATTCAGCTTGTGCAGTTCATTGCATGCTGTTTTTGTAAAGTAATTGATTGCACTTACGCCGTTTGCATACTTGTAGGCAGTTCCGGGGAATCTCAAATAATCAAAGTGAATTCCTGCAACACCGCTAATTGAGGCATACTCTTTAGCCTTTTTAATTACTGAATTAAAATAGCTGTACTTGTATGTGCCATCCTTATTTACAGGAGAAATCCATCCCCCGTCATTGAATGCCTGCATCCAGATATGGACGTTGATTCCTAAAGACTTTGCCTGAGTGGCGAAATCGGCAACATCACCCTTTCCATAAAGTTCTATGGCATAATAGTTAAGGAATATGTTGTTTACACCATATCCGACCATCTTGTTCAAGTCCACCTTTTTCATGTCGCTTCCGAACAGCCAAAATCCGTTGTTTTTAGCGGAACTTGACTTGACTATGATTTTGAAGTTCTTGGAAGACTTTTTCAATACCTGTGTATTGTAGGACCAAACATGGACATTGTAGACACCACATTTCTGATTGACATTGAAAGTGACCATTCCATTGTCATCGGTTTTTTTAAGATATGATTTTCCATTGATTTCAAATATAATTGTGTGATGTATGATTGGTTTTCCGCGAGTGTCCTTATATATGACTGTGAAAGGAGCTGAAACCTTATGAACATAACTGATGTCGTTTACCCTTACAATTTTTGTAGGAACACCCTTCTTAACAGTAATTTTGGAAGAGCCACTTGCTGCTTTAGCGTTGGTTACTCCCTTAAATGAATACTTGATTGTATAGGTTCCCTTAGCAAGATTGATATCTAAAGTTGCCTGACCTTTGGAATTTGTGGTTCTTGTGTAGGATTTGCCTTTGACTTTAAAGATAACCTTTTTGTTAGGAAGCTTTATGCCACCTGTCTGCAATTTCACCACATACTGGTTTTGATAACCCACATATGCCACATAAGATGATCCTGTCAGCTTGGACTTGGAATCCCCGACGACAGTTATTGTCTTTGAACCTGACAATGGTGAAAATCCATTAGCCTTAAAAGAATAAGATACAGCATATGTTCCTTTTGCTGTCAGTTTATAGTAAACATAACCCTTGCTGTTGGTTGTTAGATTTTTAATCTTGTTTTTGACTTCAAGCTGAACCTTCTGGTTTGCTATTCCAGTCCCGTTTTTATATAAAATCTGTATGCTAAACTTTGAATCTTTAACATAAACGCTTGCTGAGGATGTTTTGGATTTTGTGCTGACCGTTTTTGCCTTGCTTAACACCTGCTGGGCATTTGAATCTGCAGATAAAATTTCACCCTGCAGGTCTCCAACATCCGTATTATTTGCAACTGATTGTACATCAACATCATTTGCAATTGATTGTGTATCAATATCATTTTCTATCGCAATTTTATCATTAGTCTGGTTAATATCACTTGCACAAACTGCATTTAAAGACAATACAGCTAAAAAAATGCAAATGATTAAAACCGATTTATATTTAATATTAATCACCCTAATTTTTTAAATCACTTTTTTATTATTTATCAATTCTTAAACACATATAAGTTTTACTACAAAAATTGTTCAAAATAGGTTAATTTGGAAAAAAAGAATTTTAAGAGCTATTGGATATTATTCCGCTAGCTCCAAAGCTTCTTCATCATCACTGAATAATTGGTTGAGCATCCACTCCGCATCATATTCCTTAATGTCATCATATCCCTGACCGACACCTAAAAACATGATAGGCTTTTGGATTACATAACCAATGGAAAGGGAAGCTCCACCCTTACTGTCAGCATCTGCCTTAGTTAAGATTACACCATCAATGTCAATAGCTTCATTGAACTTTTTAGCCTGTTCTGTTGCATCATTACCAGTTAAAGCATCACCAACGAATATGACCAAATCAGGTTTGGAAACCCTTTTGATTTTCTTCATTTCATCCATAAGGTTTGTGTTGGTCTGCATTCTTCCTGCAGTATCGATTAAAACCAGTTCCTTGCCTTGAGCCCTTGCATGTTCAACCGCATCGTATGCAACAGCCGCAGGGTCTGATCCTTTTTGGTGCTTTATGATTTTAACGCCGACATTGTCTGCATGATATGTAACCTGTTCAATAGCTCCTGCCCTGAAAGTATCTGAAGCTGCAATTACAGGAGTGTATCCTTTTTTAAGATAATAGTTAGCCAATTTACCGATTGTAGTGGTTTTTCCAGTTCCGTTGATACCCACAAACATTACGACCAATGGTTCTCCCTGAGCCTTTTTCTCTTCAATCATTTCTGTCATGGATTTGCCAGGAATGTCAATGATTTCAGCAACGGTGTCTCTCAATGCATTGAATGTAAGTTCGGTAATGTCATTGCTTCTTTTGATTTTTTTACCGACAAGATTATCTTTAACACCATCTACAACCTCACTGGCCACTTCCATAGCCACATCGCCCTGAAGGAGTTCCATTTCAAGTTCAAATAATATGTCATCCACGTGCTTTTCCTGAATGGTTTTTTCACGCACAAAAGAGAACAGACCTCCACTAGCTTCACCATCTGCAGAAACATCATCTTTGTTTTTGTTTCTGCTCCAGAAGTGAGATTTTTCCTCTTTTTCTTCCGGTTCATCTTCAGTGCTTTCATCCTCAGAAGATTCGTCTTCAGACTCATTATCCTTGTTTCTGCTCCAGAAGTGAGATTTTTTCTCTTCAGTGACTTCTTCTTCAGCCTCATCGATTTCCTCTTCAACTTCATCATCTTTTGATGATTCCTGTTTGGTTTCTCCTCGAAGTCTGGCCAACAAGCCTGGTTTTTTCTTTTCCTTTTCTTCTTCTACGTCATCATCAGGTTCTTCAGTTTCCTCTTCAACTTCATCTTCAATATCAGAAACTTCCTCAGCATCCAAATCTTCTTCAATTTCATCTTGCGCATCTGAAACTTCTTCAACTTCATCTTCAGCTGCATCCTCTTGTGAAGTTTCTTCCTCATCCTTATTTCTGCTCCAGAAGTGGGATTTTTTCTCTTGCTTGACTTCCTCTTCAGGAACCTCCTCAACTATTTCGTCAGCGACTTCCTCAGCTTCCGGCTCGGATGTCTCTTCAGCCTGCGGAAGTAAATTGGAGTCATCTTCCTCTTCTTCTTTTTCTTCTTCTTTTTTCCTACCAAAGGAGAAAAATGAGAACCTTTTACCTTTTTCCTCTTTAAGGTTGTCTTCCTGTTCTGCTTCTTCGATAAGTTCTTCTTCTAGTTTTTCACTTGTTCGTGAAAATTTCTTTTTTAATGATTCAAACAAAATAACCCAACCTTTTAGTTAGTCAATAATTTAATTATTCATATTTATATTTTTCATAGTATTTAAAAAAGAAGTTAAAATAAGCTTAAGATTTCTAAAAAAATGTATTAAAAAAATAGAAAAAAAGAAAAAATTGTAAAATATTTATCTCATTTGGGTCATTCCGCCTTGAGCTGCAGCAGCGATTTGCTCAGCTTGGGCTTGAAGAGATCCAACAATGTCAGTGCATTGCTGCAAGTTAGCCAGCATCTTGTCTAGACTGTCTTTTAAATCTTCTTTTTGACCTTCGAGTATTTCACGAGCTCCGTCAGCGTCTTTTTTAACAGCGAGCCCTGAACCAATACTTACAATAATTTCATCAGTACTTTTAAGTTCTCCTTTAATGAAAGAGCCAGCACCTACAGGTACAAATGCTTCAACAGATTCCTTACCTTCAATATCTTCCAAGGTGGTAAAAAGGGAATCCACTTCAGCGATGGAAGCCTGAATCATTTCAATCTGTTGTTGAATTAATTCAGCCTGCTGCCTGTATGCATTTATTTCATTAAGAAGACTGTTTAATCTTTGCTGATCTTCCATAGTAACACCCATGTGTCTATAAAATTTCTTTTACAATTGGGTCAAGAACATCTTCAGGAGCAATTTCTTCAATGGATTTGATAGAAATTTGATTCCTGTTAATACCATGTTTACTACCGAAACGTGCGTAGATTTTTTCTTCTACATTGTGTTCGCTGGTAGCTTTGTATTCTTTAGTAAATTTATGATATTCATCGCCCATTACAAAAGTACCTTTAACTCTGTAAATTTTTGTTATCATATAAAATCCCTCATGATATATTAATTAAAAATTATCATCTAAAAAGCCTAATGCTTCTTCAACTCTAGCCATTTCAGGACCAGTACTACCTTTAGCCACAATTGCGCCATTGGAATTAGCAATGGAACATGCGCCTACCAAAGGAATACCTTTACCGACAGTACCAATATCTCCTTCAACACCAAATACTTTACGAGCTAAGTTAATTTCACTTGAAGTTGCATTGCCTGAAATCAAAAATCCCTTATTGGTAACCTTGACCAATGAACCGATGATGTCGCTTCCGCTGATGGCGTGAGCTTCAGCATCGACGTCCAAAGCATTTTCAATTATGTTTTTTGCATCTTCGGATAAAAATGGACTTATAATAGCGCCTGTGTCGTTTGCAGCGACAATGTTTCCAACAGCAGTGTACTGGGAAGGAATGGCTGCCACATTTAATCCTAATTCTTCAAATTGTTTAACTTCTCTATCCAAAACATGTGGGGAAACAACGATACCGTTTGAATTGGCTACAGCTAAAGATCCTATAAGATTACTGCCCGCAACAGAAGACTTGACAACATCAACTTCTAATGTTTCCTTAATAATTTCAGCTTTTTCATCAATGAGATTAAAAGGAACAATAGCTACATCATCAGTTGCAAGAATAAACACTCCTATATTGGGATTTCCTACAATATCAACTCTTTTCAACATATTGTTACCTCACATTAATCAAATATTATGGCGAAGGTACTATAGCCTATTCTGCTAAAGTAGCTTTTACAACACCATCATCATCTTTAACTGCTTTTACAGTAATTTTAGAAGGTATTTTTTGAATACCTCTTTCCCAAATTGCATGATTGATAGACTCATCAAGTTTAACTTCTTCAGCTTTCATGTGTTTAGTTAAGAAGTTTTGTACTTCCCTGATAGCTCTAGGAGCTCTGATGGTCCTTTTGACATTTTTTACATTTCTAAGTGGAATTGTGTAAACTCTTTCCATATTAACCCCTCTTATAATTTAAGACTGTTTCTTCTCCAATGTCTAGGTTTTGGTCTGTATCTAAGTTTACGATTAGTTTTAGCATAAGCCCAGATTGGAATTCTCCTATTTTGTTTGTTTGCTTTTGCCATTCTTAATTTTTTAGCTAATGGTTTATTTCTACTCATTTTCTCACCTGTAATAATAATTATTTTTTATATCCAATAACACGAGTTTGATAATGTTCCGGGAATATGTCCAGTGAATTTCCCCCTTTCTCGTCAATTAAAGTCCTGATTTCAACCTCAAAATCTGAACTGTTGTCCTTGTTTGACTTTTCGTGTGAAATTTCAAACAGGCTAGAGGTTATCAGCTTGACAGATTTGTGACCAAAACTGTCCAGGTTTATATATTGAACATCTTTTCTATCTTCAAGACTTCTTATCTGATTGACATTTAGTTTGGGAGTCCTGTCATCACGTCTTGTCCCATCAGCAATAATGTCATAATCATCTGCAACTGCTTCAACAGTTTGAGCATGAATGAACTTGATTCCATCATTTGGAAATCCGTCGTTCATAATCATTTCACAAGTCTCATCCAAAATGTCATAATCCATTTTCAAGACATTGTGCTTGAAGCCTAATGCGTCTGCTGATTTGCCAGCCGGAATATATGAATCATAAACACCGAAGTTTGCGGTGCACAATTCAACATCAAGGCCCAACCTTTCAAGCATTACAGCCACAAAGGATGAATCCTTACCTCCACTATACAACACACCGGCTTTCATTGACATTATTTCCTTGTAATTTTAATTTCTCTTTTCTGACCGGCAATTTGTCTTAAAAGGACTTTCAATTGCTCGTCAGTAACTTTACCTCTTAAACTTCCTGCCTGAGCTGATTGAATCAGTTGAATTTCAATGTTTTCAACAAGTTCAGGTTTTGTTAGTTTAAGGTTTCCAAGCCTAGTACGAGCTTCAGGAGTCATTATCTGACCTAAAATTTGTTTTTTCTGAGCCTCGAACTGTTGCCTTTGTGCTTCTTGCTGTTGTGCTTGAGCGGCAGCTTGTTGTTGCTGCAATTGCTGATTTTGCATAGCAGCTTGTTGAGCTTGTAATTCAGCCATTCTTTTTTGACGAATTTCATCTAAATCGCTCATATCAAACTCTCCGAATTATAATTAGTATTTTTCAAGTTCAGGAATATCTTTAATGATTTCAGCAGAAATTTTATCTAAGAATGATCTTCCTGCTGGGGTAACAACTCTTCCACCTTCAACTTTTTCCACATATCCTGCGTCTTCAAGTTGGTGTAATGCGGTTCTGATGACAGATCCACTACCTTTTCTGAAAACTTCAGGACGTACACCACGGTCTTTTTTACCACCGTAGAAAGTTCTTAAACTCATAACTCCTACAGGACCGTCCATGTAAACTCTTCTGATGATAGAAGCAGTTCTTACATACCACCAATCAGCATTTTCCGGTTTTCTTTCTTTGTGAACTCCGGTTTTAACAAAATTGGACCATGCAGGGGAATTGATTTTTTCATTGTTTTTAAATTCTTCTGCGACTTTTTCAATTAATAAATCTGCAGGTACATCAAATACAGTAGTCATATTAATTCTCCAATATTTTATTAAATAATTGTAGCTTAATCCACTGTAAATTTAAGACCTAAAAAATAGGGCCTGTAACTCTAAATTTAAAATGTTTAAGGCTTTTTCTTATAGATTACAGCAACATGGCCTCTAACATCTATGAGCTGTGCTCTAGTTTTAGAGACAATTTCATCTATGTAATCATCTTTATTTCTAGCGATATTTTTTGCAAATTTAAGTTTAACAATCTCGTTGGCCTTAAGCTGGCGTTTAATCTCTTCGATAACGTTATCGTTGACACCGCTTTTACCAATATTGATTGTCATCGCACCAAGAGCTCTATTCATCATTTCTTTTTTGCTTTGACTCATATTTAGCTCTCCTCTTTAACTTTTTTTCCTTGTGATAAGGAATTTTCATTACATGACCACATTCACCACAAAAAATGTTAACCTCTGAGTTAACCAGCCGGACGGTGCAATTATGGCCAGGATAAAGGAAACGCTTGCATTTCTTACAATATCTTCTGGACCACTCATCAGGTACCTTTGTATTGTATTTGGTGGACAACTTCAATGCTAACTCAACATAACGATTGGACCTTTCCGGATGGGTGATGAATTCCATCTCAGCACGCTCAAAAAGAATGTTCATTCTTTCAATCGCTATTTCAATCATCCACTTTGGTCGTTTTCCTCTACTCAAAATATCCTCCTCATAAATGATGAAAATAGGATATAATATTCAAAATTGAATTAAAATGATTTGCGCAAATTAAAACAAAAACCATAGTTAAAAACTAACCTTAGGTTAATATGAATATTAAGAATAAATATGTTTATTACTATTTATAAAGGTTGTGGATTTTACAGATATTTTAAAAAAAATAAAGTTATGAGGAAAAAATAAATAGGTTAATAAAACCCATATACTCTTTCAATACCTTTAATCTTATCGAAATCTGAATCAAAGGATGCAATCCTAGTTATCCCATGATTTTGCATTGTTTGTAATATAGTGCAATCAGCAAAATTCAAACTCCTATTATAAAATTTAAATAATTCAAATGCTCTTTCATAATCTTCATCAGTTAAAAAATCAAAGATATTGAGATTGAGCAATTGATTTTTTAAATCTTCTAAATCCCCTAAGAAATTATACTTGTCGACACTATTTAAAACTTCAAGCAGAACAGTGATGTTTGTAACTTTTGTTTCCTCTTCTAAAATCGGTTTCATACTTCTTGAAAGGCTAGCATAAGTATCTTTGTTAAGTATTAAACCATTGATATATGACGTATCTAAAAATATCATAATATCACTTATGTGGCGTTTAGAGAGAATTTAGTCCCAACCTTGCCTGCCAAGGCGGATGAGATTATCCAAAATATCATCACCTTCAGGATTATCATGTTCAAGTAACATCATCATTTTTTCACGGTCAACAGTGGTGGGAATGCTTTCAACTTTTTTGAGATAATCAAAAAGGATGCTGTGAATTAATTTTTCAGGATTGCATTTAAGTTCATCACATCTATTATTCATCTTATCCATAATATCATCAGGTATTCTAACTAACTGCATATTTTCAACCTCTTTATAGATTAATCCTTTTAGGATATATTTTTCAATTAAATCATCAAGATTTAATTCATCACGAGAGGTTTGTTTTTTTAACTCTTCAAATAAGTCATCGTCAATATCTAAACATATTTTGACCATATTATCACAACACAAATAATGATTTGTTCAAGACATCCGAAGAGTTAATGTTAACCGCTTCCACATTGTGCTTGAACTAGCTAGAACAATCATGTTAATATTGAACTCAAAAATATATAAATATTTTCAAGATGGGCCAATGCACAAGTGCACATTATAAAAACAGATAAATATAAGTTAGAAATTGACTTAAATAATAAAAATTGTAATGATTTAGTAAAATTGCCCCAATTATGGAAAATTGTTGTGGAAAAATAATCATGAATTTGAAATCAACCAGTCCATGAAGTCGACTTCACCAACAGAAGTTTTACTGACAGAATGTCCCTGAAATCAATCCATATTATTAAATGAATAATATTGCTTTATAATTGTATTTTTAAAGAAATATTAAACATGAAGTTTAAAAAACTCATTATAGTCAGTTTAATTTTACTGACTATTTTTACAATAAGCGCAGTTAGTGCATCAGACAACATTACGGATGATACACTAAGTGCTGACAATTCCCCAATCGAATTGTCAGATGAGAAACTCAAGACAGATGAAATTTTAAAGACAGATGCTAATGATGAGGTGCTGTCCCTGAATGATTCAAACATGAAGACCGATTTTGTAGACCAGTACGATAACGGTACAATTTACACAGTCAATCCCGAAACCGACTTCCATGTAAACGATCATGACAGCGATTATTTAAGAGTTAAATTTCCAAGCCTGGTGACAGGAACCCTAACACTTTCCATTGACGGCAAAATGGTACAAGAAAAGGAAATAACCGCAAAAACCCATTATCTTTTCATCAACACCAAAAGTTACAACCTAACTGAAGGCAGCCACACATGGAATCTTGCATATTCCGGAGATGACGACTATGCTCCATCATCTGCAAATGGAACATTTGTTCTAAACCCTGCAAGTGACACATTCGTTAAAAAAGATTCAAAGATGAACGTTTATGTGGTTACAAAGGATGAGGGAGGAGTAATCTATGCAATTGATGAAAACAAAAACCTTTCAATCAAGAATACAAAAACAGATTACTTCAAAATCAATTTTCCAAAGGCAGTGACTGGAACATTATCTCTCTACATTGACGGCAAACTAAAATCTACCAAAAAGATTACTGCAAAAAATCATTATTTCTTTACAAATTCAGAAGAATACAAGTTAACTGCTGGAAAACACACCTGGAAAATAGTTTATTCCGGAGACGATGAATACAATTCCACAAGTGAAAACGGTACATACACATTATATGAGAATACCAAAAAAGTGCCTATCAATAAAACAACAACTTCATTGAGTGTTCCTAAAACAAAAACATTTAAACTCTCACAGAAAACCAAAAAATATACCGTGACCTTAAAAGCAAACAAAAAAGCATTGAAAAAGGTTAAGGTTTATCTCACACTCTCCGGCAAGAAATACAAAAAGACATTTACCGCAACAACAAATTCCAAGGGTCAGGCAACATTCAAAATAACCAAATTGACCAAAAAAGGAACATATACCGGTACAATAAAATACAAAGGAAGCAAAACCTACAAAACAATAGGTTACAAAATAACAGCAAAAACCGTCAAGTCCAAACTTAAAATTACAAGAGGAAAAGTGATTAAGGATACCGGAAAATACTATATAAACGTTCCTATCCTAACTGGAGATGTTGACGGGCAGATTGATGTTAGTGAAGTGTACACATTATTAAACGAATTCAGATCACAAAAAGGAGTCTGGCAATTGGATAAGAGCAATCAAAACACCACATTCTTCAATACCAATGCTTCAAATACACTTACTCCTTTAACAGCAGACGAAGAGTTGGAAAAGGTTGCACAGACAAGGGCAAAAGAAGCATATGAAGTATGGAACTCAACAAAAACATTATCACATACCCGTCCAGACGGCACAGTATGCTTTACCGCATATCCTGATGAATTATGGAATTATGGGGAAAATCTTGCACTCGGCCAAACCACCGCAAAGCAAGTAATGGAATCATGGAAAGAAACCAATGAACCATACGACCACCAAGGCCACAGACGCAATATGCTTAATCCGGACTTCAACTGTGTCGGAATTGCAGCATATAAAATGAATGGCGTAATCGTCTGGGCACAAGCCTTCGGATTTAGATCTGAAATTTAGAGATGAAAGATTAAATTCTTTCATCCAACTTTTTTTAAGATTATTTTAAAAACAATACACTTACCATCACTGTTTAATGGGCAAACAACGAATATGAATTTAAATAAAACTTGCCTAAATGAAAAAAATAATGTAAAAAAAAAATTATACTTAATTTAATAATATTCTTTTATATATTTTTTAAAATAAACTTTAAACTGTATTAAAATTAACTTAACTATTTACGGACAAATACCATGAAAGAAGAAGAACCCCATAATATTAATGCAGATTATACCGAAATCATTCAAAATAATTTCGTAATACAGTCTTATGTGAACGGAATGTCACGATTTTTAATTTTATGG
>JAFUIW010000021.1 GCA_017473945.1 Methanobrevibacter sp.
CATACTCATTTGTAATAGTATAAGTATTGCGGTCATAGCATGGGGGTTATACCTGGTCTCGTTTCGATCCCAGTAGTGAAGTCCTTTTGTGTTTTGTTTGTGTACTATGGTTTTCTATGGGAATTTCATTTCGCTGCAAGCCTTCTTATATACAAATCATTTAAATTATTACTTTTTTATTTATCATTTTCATAAGTATAATGAGTATTGCGGTCATAGCATGGGGGTTATACCTGGTCTCGTTTCGATCCCAGTAGTGAAGTCCTTTTGTGTTTTGTTTGAGTACTATGGTTTTCTATGGGAATTTCATTTCGCTGCAAGCTCATTATATTAATAATCAATCAGACCCAAGATTTTGTACAAATTCAGTTTTAATACTTATCAACATTTTAATTGTTTCACCAGGAGGTATTAAGAATGGATGTAAATTATTTAATCAGTTGTGATTTTATTATCTAATTATTTTTTTTGTTTATAGGTAATTCGTTGTTGAACTTTTTGTAATCCTAAGGAGGATGAAACTATCACTGAAAATAATAAACTTTCTAGAAAAGAGCGAATTAGACTTAAAAGAGAAAGTATGCAAAAAGGCACACCTATGATTGAAGAACAAAAAACCTGTCCGAAATGTAATTCTTCAGAGTTAATCTATGATCCACAAAGGTCTGAACTTTCCTGCAGACGTTGCGGATATGTTATTGAAGAGAATAACATGGATATGGGTCCTGAATACAGGGCTTTTGACAGTGAACAAAGGGCCAAACGTACCCGTGTTGGTGCTCCAATGAGCTTTGCAATTTCAGATAAAGGCTTATCCACTGCAATTGGCCAACAAAATAAGGATTTTAATGGTCGCAACATTCCTGAAAGAAACTTGGCTCAAATCAATAGATTGAGAAAATGGAACAAGAGAATTAGGATTTCAGGTACTGGTGAGAGAAATTTGGCGATTGCTTTAAGTGAACTTGACAGGCAATCTTCAAAGTTAGGCCTCCCAAGAGATGTAAGGGAGGACGCCGCATTGATTTACAGAAAAGCCGCTAAAATGAATCTTGTACGTGGAAGAAGCATAGAAGGTATGGTTGCCGCATCTGTTTACACTGCAGCCAGACGCAATGATTTGCCTCGTACTTTGGATGAGGTTTCTGATGTTTCCAATGTCACTAAAAAGCAAATTGGAAAAAACTATAGATTCCTTGCAAAACAATTAGGAATTAAATTGACTCCTCCATCTCCTGCAGATTATGTTCCAAGATTTGCTTCAATCTTGAGATTGTCTGGAAATGTAGAATCTATGGCGATTGATATTGTTAATAAATCTAGAGAAAAAGGTTTAATAACCGGTCGTGAACCTACTGGAGTTGCAGCGGCTACATTATACATTGCTTCAGTTTTAATTGGTGAAAAAGTTACTCAAAGGCAAATTGCTGAAACTGCCAGTGTGTCTGAAGTGACTGTCAGGAATCGTTATAAGGAATTGACTGAGAAATTAAATCTTTGTGTTTTATAAATGATTAATTAATTTTAATCATCATTTTATTTTTTTAAGAAATGGTTAAATATTATTTTTAATATATTATTATTGTCGTATCATTTATTGACCAATGCCTACGGTCCTTTTATGAGGAAAGTTTTTGCTGTCGATGATTAGAAGAAACCCAGCATTGGATAGGCTGCCCGTTTCGAGGGTTACTCGAGGAGCGAAGGGTATTCTAGCGATGAGTCAAGAGAGTTAGTATACGGGCAAAATCCCTTTTAAAAAGTTTTTTAAATTAATTAAACAATATTTTTATTTTATAATTTACTTTCATATTATTGCCAAATAAAAGTTAATCTTGGAATATATCATCGGTACTGTTTTCTTTGATTCCAGATTTTCCTTAAACTACTTAAACCACCACAATTTTGGTCAAATAAGTCCATACTTGCAGTTAATTCAGATACTTTAAGACTTGCTTTACAACCATTTTTAATTAAACGTTTGCCTTGAGGTTTTTTCATTTTAGAAACAGCATTAGTTATATCATTCGTAGAAGCAACATTTATTCCTAAATCTAGAGCCAAATCATTACTTGCATGTTCGGCATGGAAACCCAAAATTTTTACTGCAGGAACTCCTAAAGCGCCAACTTCTATTGTTACTCCCATTCCGGCACAATAAATTACTCCTTGTGAAGCATTCATCAAACTAATCAGATCCACATAACCTTCAACAACAATAATGTTGTTTTTAGTGATATGGGGGATTATAATAGATGTTTCAAACCTAAATGGAATTACTAATATTGTTTTATCTATTTTTTCCATTTCTTTAATTATTTCAGGAATATCTGAAGCTCTTGTATCTCCACCTAAAAAAAGAACATAAAAATCATCATTCTTATAATGTTCATACATTTTTTCAGGTTCTGTTATCGGAACTCTGCTTACATATTCTGCCAGAGGATATCCTTTTATATTTACAGTATTTGTAATATCGTACATTTCTTTTAATTGTTTCATAGCCACCTTATTTGGAACAGTGATTAAATCTGCGTAGGCTATCATTTCAATTGAGTTATAAATATCCTGTTCTATATGAAGTTTGGGTATATTTAATTTTTTTGATGCTGCGATTCCTTTACGTACATCCCCGGCATTTCCGCATGTTAATATTAAATCAGTATGATGTTTTTTTAAAGCATTATATGTGCGGATTGTATCTTTTAAAACCAGTTTAGCGATTGTAAAATTGCTTCTTTTCTTTGTTGTGTTTCTCCGGCCTTCACCTATTGAATAGATTTCACTACTATACGGAGCCAATAATTTCATTGCCCCTTCACTGTGAGTTAAAGATAATATGTCTGCATCGACTTTTTCAATGATCGGAATTAAGGATTTTGCAGGAGCTGTTTCAGCTACAATAGTGATATTCATTTATTACTCACCTTTTTTATATTTACTAGGTATATTAATAAAATTATTGTAATTAAATAGAATAAAAATACGACCAAATCAGTAGGTCCTGTTTCTATCCATATTATTAAATGTGCCATCAATATAGCATACAATGCAATGAAAATACTCTTGACATTAATCTGTACTTTATAAATTAAATTCAGTATGAATCCTAGGATTATCATTTGTAATAGCATGGCATATAATCCAAAATCCAACAATGCTGGTCCAAAAATTGTTTAAGTTGTTGAATGTGCATAACCTAATGTTGTAGAACCAACTATGACCCTAGGATCTGAAGATTTGAAAAATCCCATCAATGTATTATATAATAATTGACCGTGAGTGCTGCCCTGCATGAATACTGCATGATCTAAGACCTGTAAAGTATATCCTGCCCTATAAAATAATAGTTCAATTGGAGTTGATGTCCAGGTTTGCCATTCAATTGATTTAACTGCAATATATCCCACTACTACCAGTAATAGGAATATGGCAATTATGGATAAAATCAAATATTTCCATGGCAAATCCTTAGTATAATACAATGTTATCAATACACTTATTACAATAGCCATTGCTGTTGTTCTATAGCCTGTAGATACAAACAATAATAAGCCCAATATAAACAATAGATAATATTTTTTGTTATCATATTTTGCTATTAAAATATTGATCGAAGGCAAAAAGATTAAATAACTCAATAACCATATCCTTGTTGCAGCATGCGCTTTAAGATAACCGCTAAATAAGGGAATTCCTCCCAAGTAGATTAAATTTGCTATTTGAAGCAATATTCCAATTATTACCAATGATAAAACTAAACGTTCTTGGAAAATTTTATTTATTTTCTCAGTATTTATACTAATTTCCTTATTCTTAAGAAAATAATTTGATAATACAGTACCTATGATATAAAACACAATTCCTAGGAATATTACTCCGATAGTGTAATTATCAACACCAATTAACTTATTTAAATGGTAATAAAATGCTATTTCTGAAAATATTAAATAAATAATAACCAATAGAACAAATATCATTGGTGAAAAAATATCATATTTTTTATAATCCATACTCATCTACCATAAAATAGTTAATTAGTCTAAAATAAATATTAAATATATAATTATATTTTTATAAAGTTATATAAAACATTTATTTTAATAATTATATTCGATTAAGTGAAGAACATGTCTAATAAGGTACTTAAGAATAGTTTCATTTTAGTAATGGGTAACTTACTTTTTAGAGTAGGAGGTTACATTAATAGACTATTAATGAGTAGAATGCTCGGACCGGAAGGATATGGGTTATATGGTTTAACTTTACCGTTTCAAGGAATATTCCAAATTTTATCCGCTGGCGGATTACCTCCAGCAATATCAAAATATGTTGCAGAATATAATGCAAAAGATGAAAAAGCATTAACCCGACAAGTTATTTATACTGCAACCAAGTTCATGGTTTTAATGGCAATATTGTTAAGTATTGTCCTATTATTTTCATCAGATTTTATAGCAAACGTAATATTTCATAAACCACAAGTCGTATGGCCATTAAGAGCTGTTAGTCTAATAACTCCTTTTAGTGTAATTGTAGGGGCTATGAGAGGTGCATTTCAAGGAGTTTATAAAAATGAATATACTGTATATAATAGGATGGCCGAACAGTTAGCAACAATTGTTTTTGCTGTTGTATTTGTTTATTGTGGATTATATGCTATGGGGGCTGTATTGGGAGGAGCATTTGGTTTTATAGTTTCAGCCATAACTGCAGTATTATTATATAAAAAATTTATTAGTCCAATGTTCAATTCACAAGATTCACTGGATTTAAGTTTTAAAGAAGAATTAAAATTATTATGGATGTTAATTTGTTTTGCAGTCCCCGTAGCTATTACTGCATTATCTGAAATGGCCATTTATGATGTGGGTACATTAGTTATAGGTGTTTTCATGTTATCTACGGATGTAGGGTTTTATAATGCTGCAGATCCTATTTCAAGAATTCCATTAGTTATTTCATTATCAATTTCAACCGTATTGCTTCCTGCAACAGCGGAAGCCTATGTTTTAAAAAATCAAAAATTATTGCAGGAATATGTTGTGGACTGTTTAAGATATTGCATTCTTACAGTTATTCCAATGTGTGTAATTATAAGCATGTTTAGCATGCCTCTTATTCATTTACTGTTTGGAAAAGTTTATACTCCTGGTTCGGGGGTTTTAAGTATATTGGTAATAGGAATGTCTTTTTATAGTGTATATATGATTAGTAGCAGCATACTTCAAGGTACTGGAAATCCCAGATTGCCAATGTATATTCTACTTTTGGGCACTGTAATGAACATTGTATTGAATGTAGTTTTTGTTAAACTGATGGGTATTATTGGCGCCGCCATAGCTACAACAATAACTACATGTATACTAATGATTATTATAATGCTATTTGTAATCAGAACTACTAAAATTTCAATTCCTTGGAAAAATATATTGCTAGTTTTAATTTGTAATTTAATTTTAATGATGGTTTGTTATATAATTCCTAAAACATTAATTGGTTTAATCATAGGAATTATAATTGGTAGTTCAATATATATTTTATCATTAATAAGGTTAAAAGTTTTAACAAAACGTGATATAAACTTTTTTAGTCAGTATATGAACAAAATCCCTATACTAAAAAAATATACTCCTAAAATAGTTGCATATATTGAAAAAAATGAACTGATATATAAAATAGATGAGTAATAAAATATTTAGGGGCCTGAATTTTTTTGATATAAATTCAGCTTAATTTTTCTTATTTTTTTAATATTTGATAATGGTTAGTTTTGGTTTGTAAAAATACATTTGTATAATTATTTATTTTTAAAAAGGGTGCATTAATATCCTTAAATTTAAGTATTATGTGTTACATATATTTATTTGGTGAATAAAATGAAACACAGATTAAATTTAGATATTAAAGGCCCAAATTATATTTTGTTGAAGAAAATATTTAAAATTATTGATTCTAGAAAATCTTTAGAAATTTTAGCATCATATGGCTTTAAAAACTTAAATAAAGAAATATTTGTATTTAAAACTATATTTATAAGTATGTTCTTTGGAGTAGATGTTTAATTTATTTTAAATGAACTAGAATCTAAAAAAGAACTACGAAACTACAAAAGAATTGAATAAGATGAATATTATCTTACTCTGTTGTAAATGAATGCGCCAATAGTAATAACCACAAATGCAGTAATTATAATTGCGGCATTTCCAATAACATTAATCAAGTAGCTGCCGACTGATTTCAAGAAGTCTATAATAGCTTGAATGAGCGCTATGAGCTGATTGATTAAATCAATTAGGAATTGCAATAAGCTAAACAGCAATGCTAAAAGTTGCTGGATAAGTCCGATAATTGCGGATATAAGTGCCATAATGAAATTCAATATAGCTCCAATTAAGTTTAATAGCTGTTGAATGAGATTCAATATAACGTCTAATAACTTTAAAAGTCCTGCAAGTTCTTTCCATATCGATTCAAGCATCTTTAAAAGTTCCCCAAGGGCATCCATTAAAGACTGAAGTTCCATCATAAAGTTTTCAAACAGATTTGCCAGTTCTTCCAGAGCGGTTACAATCATTAAAAAGTTGTTTATTAATGTATCGAAAATAGGTTTCCATACATCATAGAGTGCATTTGCAAGGGAAGCCAAATAATCATATAATGCCTTAAGGAATGTGGCATTTGTTTCATTGTCGATTGGCATAGTTAAATTTGTAATGTTGGTATTATTGGTAATATTGGTTGTATTGGTAACGTTTGTTGTATTTGTCACATTAGTTACATTATTGGTTTGATTTATGTTTTCATCATCATTGATGGTTCTAAATGATACTTTATATGCAAAATAATCTGATTCATTGCCGGATACAGATTTTAAAACTTCAAAATCAAAAGTGGCTTCAGTATTGTCGTCTATTTCAATGACTTCATGGTCGCCTACTTTTGCAGGCACTGATGCACCTATTTTAGCATCGGATGAGTTGCTTTTTACAGCATTGCTCATTGTCTTTCCAATTTTGTCTGCTGACTCGTCTATGTATGATTCAATTATAGACTGCTTCAGTGAATTTGAATTGCTTGCATGTGATGTAGAGACACGTTTGAATTCATCTCCTGAGCTAGCAGGAGACTTTGAATAATCAAGTCTAAATCCTCTAAAACCATCGCTAAATGTAATTTCATTTCCACTTCCTTTAGCTTTAATGTAGTTTTTATTGGATTTATCATCCGTTTTGGATTTATCTGTTTTCTTATCCTTGTCATTCGTTTTTTTATCAACCTTTTTATCATTATCAACATCTTTGTCATCATCGATTGTTTTGTCATGATCGGTTGTATTTTTATCATCATGTGTGACATTGTCTGCCATGACAATACCTAAAAAACAAAACGAAATTAAAATAACAAGAATTAATGTAACAATTTTTTTGTTCATATTATGCCTCTGCATTAGTAATTTATATTATTCCTATATATTAAGATTATGCCAATTTCAGTTGATATAAACAATAAATTGGTTGGTTGAATAGTTGGACTTTAATTATATCTTTAAATTTTAAATACTATTATCTAAAAATATATATCTGTCAAACAGTTAAGTATGTGATAAATATGAATTTACGTGAAATTATAACCGACGCTATTAAATATCCTATTAGCGATACTCGAAAATTTTTAATATTTTGTGCTTTAATTATTATAATGAGCTTATCAACAATTATCCCATCATATGGCGTTAATAATGCTACTTTAAACATCATTTTAAGTCTTGTGACATTAATCGTTTCATTTGTAGTTTTAGGATACTCAGTTGAGGTCATTAAAGGTGGAACTGAGGGTGCTGATACACTCCCTGATTTTGATTATGTAAAACAATTTGTCATGGGCATTAAAGCAATGATTTTAGAGATAATCTATTTCATCATACCTGCGGTCATTACTATAATTGTAGCTTCCGCAACTGGTCTGTTTACATCATTTACTAAAATCGTATATGCAAGCATTAATGCTATAGATAATGGAGCAACTGATTTTACTGCAATAATGGCTGCAGTTCCTAAATCAACAATGAACACATTCACTAATGCGTTAACTGTTACTTTAATAATTGCAATTATATTATTTATCATATTTTCATTGATGTCATTTACCGCTAGGGTCAGATTTGCAAAATCCGGAAGCGCAACTGAAGGTTTGAGATTCAGGGAAATAATAAAGGACATGTCAAAAGTCGGTTTTGTAAATATTATAGTCACATTGATTGTAATTTATATAATTGCATTTGTTTTGTCAATGGTGATTGGTCTGATTGGTCTGATTCCATATATTGGAGTTTTCATAGGTATTTTTGTTGGAATTCCGTTTATTATGCTGTTTGCATACAGAGCTATCGGTTTATTGTTTGCAGATACATAACATTAAACCATTTTTCTTTTTATAATTATTTTTTTAAAAACTAGTTTTAATCTATTAAATTATCGTCTTTTTTTTTAATTTGCATGGTGATTGAATAAGTTGATTTTCTAATCAATCTCTTTCCAACATGTATTCAACTACTAAAAATCCACCAAGCATTGCACTAAATACGAATCCTATTAATCCTAATAATGGAATTTCAAATAATGTTGGTCCCACATCACTCAGTAATGCCAGTGATGAACCTAAAATTAATGCGGATAATATCAATGATACAGATAATTGGTTTGCAAGTTCGCTTATTCCCGCATGTTTTAGATTTACTTCAATGTCACCTTCCTCAATTTTGGCGAGGGTATTGTTGATGGTATCCGGAAGGTCTTTCGCCAAGTGCTCTAATTGGAGGAGGTAATTCATGCTCACCCTTGCCATTCGTCCAGGTTTGTATTTGTTAATTACAATGTCTTTGGATAATTTCTTTAGTTCGGTAGCTGCATTGAATGTAGGGTCTAACTTTTTACCAGTATCTTCAATTAAAGCAATCCACGTCCAATCATTACGAACTCTCTTGGAAGGGTTATATTATTGTTAACCATGGCATTAAGCAGATCTTCCATTGCGCCGTCCATGTTTTTCAGTTCTGCACCGTAATAACGATTCAGCAAGTCATCAATATCTGCTTTCAAATCATCAGTGTTTTGTGCAGGTGTAATGATGTCCATGTAGATTAATTGTTTGATTATGTCATTGGTATTTCTACCAATTAAAAGTAAGATTAATTCTGCCAGATTTTCCTTGAAATCTTCATTAAGTATTCCCATCATTCCTAGGTCAATGTAACACAGTTTATTGTCTTCAGTAACGATAAGATTTCCTGGATGAGGATCCGCATGGAAAAATCCATCGGTCATGATTTGTTTAAAGTAAGATTTGAGACCATAATTTGCAATTTTTTTCTTATTAATATCGGGATAGTCTCCATTAATTAAATCAGTAACTTCAATTCCTTTCATCAATTCCATTGTGATTACTTTTGAAGTACAGTATTGTGTATGTGCTTTTGGAATTCTGATATATGAAACGTTTTTGAAGTTTTTTGAAAGATTTTGCATGTTCATTACTTCTTCCAAATAGTTAAGTTCTTTAAATATTGACCTTTCAAATTCCTTAACCATTGCCGGCAGGTTGTAGGACCTTGTTTGGTAGATGTATCTGTCAATTCTTTTTGCCAAAAATTTCATTATTTCAACATCAGATTTCACAATCTCATATGAATTTGGCTTTTGAACTTTCAATGCTACTTCTTCACCGGTGTTTTTTAATGTAGCTTTATAAACTTGCCCAATTGAAGCGGAACCTATAGGATCTTCATCAATTTTGGAGAAAATTTCATCGATAGGTCTTTCAAGTTCGCTTTCTATGACCTCTTTCATTTCATTGAATGGTGTAACTGGAGTGTTGTCCCTCAGAGATTCGAGTTCTTCAGCAATTTCAACCCCAACAAGGTCTGGTCTTGTACTTAACATCTGGCCTAACTTAATGTATGTCGGACCTAATTCTTCAAATACTTTCCTGATTCTTACTGGAATTGACTCATCTGAAATTTCCTCTTCTCTTTCAATTTTACGATTCCTTAAAAATGGAAATTTTTTCAAAAAAGTATTTTCCTCAATTAAATATCCAAAATCATTCTTCTTAAGAACTTGATATATCTCATTAAGTCTTTTTAAATTATCATTTTGGGGACTGCTAATAACTTTCATTAAATAAAAATAGTAAAAAGTAGTATATGTTTTTTTAGAATTTTTCTAAAATTCTGGCATATACTGCTTTTAAGTCATCATCTGATTTTTCATAGATTCTTTTTAAAATCAGTTCAGGGGTACTTTTTGCAAGGAAATTCATTTTAGGTGTTCTATCAACAATTAAATTGTAGTTTTCATCCAATCCTTTAGCTTCAATACCGTCTACTCTGATATTTGTGTAATTCATCAGTTCTCTTGCCATATGGGTAACAATTACTCCATAAGAATTGGACTCTTTTATCATATCTATGAATGTTGATATGATTTTAACTGCCGCATCAAGTTCTGTTATTCCTTCAAGTTCATCTAGTAATACTAACTTTTCACTATTGGTGGTGACGATTGGTATGAACACATTTAAGAATGATTCGAATGCCCCTGCATCTAGTGATCGTTTTTTGGAGAAGTGATAAATTTCATCAAAGAGTTTTATTTCAGCACTGTCTGCACTTACTGGAAGTCCCATTTGCGCCATTATGGATATCTGGGTCAATGTTTCTAGAAGTGTGGTTTTTCCTCCGCTGTTTGCTCCGGTTAATAGTGCAATGTTCTCATCTCGTGTTAATTGATAATCGACTGTTTGAACATAATCCTTGTCTTTTTTAAGTGCAAGTTCTAAATGTAGGGCTCCATTTAACTTGATTTCTTCACCAAATTCTGGTCTGCATAAACCATATTCGTATGCAAAGCTTCCCAAACTGAATTCATAGTCAAACCTTATTGCATCCTCCACTTCTTCAATGGCTCTCTTTTTAATTGAATTCAATTGAATTGCAGCACTTTTTTTAATGTCGAAAATATCATTTTCTTTTTTGGATGACTGTTCTAGAGTGACCCTTTGAATTTCGGTTTCATCAATTTCGATTGGATATGTTCTGAGATATGGGTCAAAACTTATTCCAGTTTTTTCACGAATAATATCCTTACGTTTATTTATAATTTCATCAAATATTTTACTAATCTTTGGAGGGAAGTTATTGTTTAATAGGTTGAGAATTTCATCTCCTTCAAGATCAATATTTTTTATGGACTTTTCTAATTCTTCATCCATCTCATCTTTTAAAGAAATGACAAGTTCCTCAATGTCTACTTCCCTTTTGTCGATGATGTTCAGTTCATCTATGATGGGGATAATGTCTCCGAGAACACTTTCCTTATTTCTAATTTTTTGAATTTCATGAACTCTTGTAAATAAATCTTTATTTTGAATAAAAAAGTTGATTATCTTTTCAGGAACAATTTCATAGTCATTTTCTTCAATATTAATCATTACCAAATTAGGCATTCCATCAAAATCAAGAATTCCCTGAGAATAAACATAGAATACCAAATCATAATTCATCATTTCTTCCTGGAGCAGGGGTGAATCACTGGCGGTAATGATGGGGTAGTACTGATTCAAACCTAAGTCGCAGAGGTATGAATTGTCTTCTTCACGCTCTACAAGAATTGCTTTACTTGGATCATATTCTGGTTTGGCTTCTTCAACTTCCTTTAAATTTTTCATCAGTCCTCTTAATTTGATGATTGGAAGTTGTGATACATGATCTTTGGCATTCATTACAAAATCAAGCTGAGAGTTGATTTTTTTGATATCTTTTGTAGGAGAAAGCAGCAATATTCTGTTTTTTGAATATGTTGTGTTTGAATATGATAATATCTTGTTGATTATGTCTTCATAGAGCTCCATAGCCCTTTCGCTTTTTATGAATTCATAAGTTGGCATATTTAACAGTTGGTTCATTATTTCAATTGCCTTTCTTTGACTGATGCCTTCAATGTTTGCAATTTTTTCAACATCGACATTATCAACAATTTTTTGGAGTTCTTCTTCCCCTCCAACGCTGTTTAATATTTTTTCAGAGATTTTATCTCCTATTCCTTTTATATTCTGCAATGTAATTCTTTCTCCTTGCATTTTTACCAAACCCCTTTGTAAATATAATATAAATTTTAATATATATTCAATATTGCCTAGAGCATTTGATGAGTAATATCAATAGTTACCCAATGTATTTTTAGGACTGTATTTTTTAAGTTCTTTTTCATCAATATTTCCATTCAATGCTTCAATGTAAACTTTAACTATTTTATAATAATTTTTGGCTTTGTATCTCCCGTCAATTGCGAAATTGGAAAAACCGATATTTTTCAGGTAATTTATTTCTCTAAGCAATGAAAGCTCACTGTCATTGAAAATAATTATCTCTTCATTGGAGATGCTTTTGTAAATTAGATATTTATTTCCTTTTCTGTCAACTAAATAATTGTCATAATTCATTTTAAGTTCATTAACGTTTAATAATGAGTACCTGCTTTTCATCAGCTCAACTGATCCTTGAACTAGCATTTCAATTTTTTCAGGAGTTTCACAATTGGAAATGATGTCTTCATAATCCTTTTTGTTGAGTTCAGGAGATATTGTTAAAATCCGGTAATTTTCAAGACTTTTTATTGTTTCTGAATTGGTGATGTTCATGGAATATGGTCCGTATTCTCCATTAAATGCATTGCTCATGATTGGGATGTTGCAATGCATTTTACTCAATATTCCTCTAACCTTGTTCAATGTCTTGATTAATTTGTCATGAGCGATATCTGGCCATTTCCATATTAGTTCATAATCCTTGTCGTAAGAAATTTCATAAGCGCTTTTTAAGAAGTTAATCATTTTGTTTAAATTGTAATTGCCTTCAAATTTCATGTCCAAATTGTTGTTGTCATTTGGGATTTCCAGATAAACTCGCTTAACTCCGCTAATTTTTTCCAGGTCATTCAAATTATTGGTATAATATGATATATTCACATCATTGTCATTGTTGATGCCAGATGTTTTTTTCAATTTTATTTTTTTGTATTTGTGTTTGTATAAGTTGACAATTTCACCTTTCAGTTTTTCAAACAGATTTCTTCTCAGTTCATTGATTTTGCTTATCGGAATGAATAGTGTTCCGTCATAGTTAATGTTGATTTGAGTAATTTCATACGGATAATTGTCTGTTTTTAAAAGCTGTTTTTTAATAGTATTGACATCAACACTCTTTTTAAGTGGCTTTTCAAATGGAGTAGTTCCTCTAACTTCTGTAACAATCTCTTTTTTGTTTGCAAGTGTCAATCTTCCTTTAAGTAATGGGAATTTATTTTTAATTGAAAATGTAAGAATTAATTTGGATTTGACATAACTGTTTCCTTTGTTTTCTATTTCTTTAACTCTTTTTGCCAGTTTGTTTCTTTTTGTAAGATATACTGTGCCTTCATTCAGATTGAAATCACTTTTCTTGTTCTGCCATACTTTTTTAACAATTAAAACTCTATTTTTCCTATTCAAATCTTTTATTTGTTTGTTTTTACCTTTTTTAAAGTGATTTATCGTTGTTATTATCGGATTTTGTGATATTTCAAATCCGTAGTCATTGTTCTTTTTAACGATTAATAATCCGTCTCCTTTTTCAGGGATGTTTTTCAGCGTATCATTTAACTTGATTGCAATTTGATTTTTATGAGCATCAATGACATTTCCAATTTTTAATCCCACATGTCCTGCTCGAATGCTTCGTTTGGATTGATTGTTGAATTGGCCTTCACAAAATCCTCTATTGAAAACCAGACTTATTTCCTCACTTTTTATTTCCTTTCCACTTTTCAGTTTATTAAGTGCTTTCCTATAGTTGCTGATAACAATTGCCAGATATTCCTTGTTTCTCATCCTGCCCTCTATTTTAATGCAGCTGATATTTAAACTGGCAATTTCTTTCAATTGGTTAAACAAGCTTAAATCGCAGGGTGACAAGTAGTAATCCTCTTTTTTAAGTCCATCAATTTTGTATTTTTGACGGCATGGCTGGGCACAAGTTCCTCTGTTTCCACTTCGACCACCATTAAAGCTGCTCATAAGGCATTGACCGGAATACGAATAGCATAATGCACCATGGGCAAATACTTCAAGTTCCATATTTGTTTTTATTTGTGCAATTTCCTCTTTTCTCATTTCACGTGGAAGAACAATTCTTTTGATTCCCTTGCTTTCAATATAATCCATCTTAAGCTGGTTTTCGCAGGTCATTTGTGTTGAAGCATGGATTTTCAGGTTAGGTAAATATTCGTTAATCATTTCCACCAAACCCAGATCCTGAACCAAAACCGCATCCACTCCAATTGAATAAAGCTTTGATAAATAATTTATAACATCTTCCAGTTCATCCTCTTTAATTAGGGTGTTCACGGTAACGTAGACCTTAACGTTATGCAGATGTGCAATGTTTACGGCCTCTTCAATTTCATCTATTGTAAAGTTGTCAGCATACTTGCGGGCACCATAGTCTTTTCCAGATAAGTAAACGGAACTGGCTCCAGCATTGATTGCTACTTTTAAATGATCCATAGATCCAACAGGTGCAAGCAATTCAGGAATTCTCATTATTTGTCCTCGTGTAATCTGCCTTCAATATAATTACCTTTGTTGATGTAGGATTGTGAGAAATCCATAATTTGGTATTTATATTTGCTTAATTCTTCATCATCTTTGTTTTTAAGGCCTTCAGTGTAGATTGACAGAATCTGTGATGTGTATTTTTCATTGGAATATCTGCAATCAAGAATTAGTGAATCTAGCCCCATTTCTTTTATTTCATTTAACTCTTCAATCAGGCATAGACAGTCCTTGTTGATGATGTGGCTCTGTTTGTTATAGTCGAAAAATATTTTATATTTGAATTTTTTCCTTTTTTTATCTTCCAAGGTTGCATAATCAGCATCATTTGAAATGATGAAATCTTTTCCATCATTTAGGTTGGTGAAATCGTCTTTGCTCACGATAACTTCCAGGTTCCCGTTCACAATCATTTCCAAATCAATGTTTCTGTCATGGTTTTTAAGTGACAATTCTTTTATTTCTCTTCCAGAAAGCTCGGAAGACAATATTAATGACTTGAATCCTGAAGCATTCAGATTGTGAACACAGAAGCTGTTCCAGACATTCAAATTATGGTTTCCATAGATTGGACAGTCAAAAATTTCACCCATTCCTGGAAAATCACCCATTACTGAGATTATTATTCCTTCATTCTCAAGTTCCTTCACTATTTCATTGCATTTTAATGCTTCCTCTTCTGTGATGAATGATGATAAAACCCAAACGAATTCTGTTGGAGCCGCCATTAGGCTGCCTTTTTTCAATGTTTCTTTTATGTTGCTGAAATAGTCCTCGGGATTGTTGTAGTGGCAGTTTCCATCAAAGTATATTCTTTTCAAGTCAAATCCTGATGTTGCACTGATTTGTGATATGTCATCAATGAACACGGACAGTTTAGGTTTCACCTTTTTGATTTTACCTTCATTGGATTCATAATCTTCTATGAATTTAGTCAAATCTTTTCTAACTGCTTTAACTGCCTTTTTTGTTGGAGTATAATGCTTCATAAGCATTTCTGTTGCAGTATCTAAGATTTCACGTCTGATTTGATTGATTTCACTAATTGGTATAAAAATGTCTTTAGGCATATTGTTGAATCTTATATTATCAATATAGAATGGTGTTCCACCAGTTTTTTTAAGCTGCTTTTCGATTACATCTTCAGTCACAGGTTTGTTTTTAGCCTTTTCGAACTTGTCCAAGGTCTTATGTCTGAAATTAATCAGTTCATTATCAATGTAAAATTCAACTTTACTAAACAGGTTCAGATTCTCGTCCCAGGTTAGGGACAAGTTGATGGGAACGTTGTTTTTGATTGTTTCCTTTTCAAACTGCTTTAAATAATCGTGAGTTGATTTGGAATAGCTGATAAATACTTCAGTTCCCACCTTAACGAGACGTGTGGTGTCTATAATGATTTCAATTTCATCTTGTTTTATGATATTTTCAAGGTATATTCCTTTGATTTTTCCATTGTATTTAAATGCAATTCCATCTCCCGGTTCAAGAATCACAGGAATTTCTTTGTTTTTAATCTCAATAGTTACTTTGGTCCCATCAATGTCAGTGATATCTCCGATATATAATCCTTCATGGCCTGAATGGCTTCTGCCCATAACGTCTCCAGGCTTGTCCCCCATCATGTATCCGTCAGTAAAATGTCTGTTGAAAACAAGGTGCAGGTCTTTTTTATAATTTCCTTCATTTCCGTCAATGAGGTTTCTGTAACTGTTTACTATGGTTCCAATATAGTCTCCAGATTTCATTCTGCCTTCCAGTTTCAGTGATTTTACTCCTGCATCGGAAATTTCTTCCAGGTGATTGTAAGTTGCAAGGTCATGTGTTGATAAGAGATAACCGTTACCAATGTTGTATCCTCTATATTTTAGACGATATTCCCTTCGGCATGGCTGAGCGCATGCTCCACGGTTTCCGCTTCGGCCGCTGTTGTATGATGACATGTAACATTTTCCGCTTACGCAATAGCATAGTGCTCCGTGTCCAAACGCTTCAATGTCCATGTTTATATTGTCTTTTTTAAACTGGTCTGTTGTTTGCCTAATCTGTTCAATGTTGACTTCCCTTGGAAGGACTACTCTTTTGATGTTGTTTTTGTAAGCCCATTTCATGGAGGAGTAATTGTTCAAGCCCATCTGTGTTGATGCATGAACTTCAAGATCCGGAATGAATGTTTTCAAAAGCCAGATCAGTCCGAAATCCTGCACGATAACTGCATCCACTCCAAGTTTATATAACTCGAATAGATATTTCAGGACGTCTACAATTTCAAAGTTATTTATCAAGGTGTTGACGGTAACATGGACCTTAACACCATTCAAATGAGCATAATCAACTGCTTTTTTAATTTCTTCCATCGTGAAGTTTTTAGCATATGCTCTTGCACCATAATTTTCACCAGCAATATAAACAGCGTCAGCACCTGCATTGACTGCAATGACCAACACGTCATAGGAACCTGCTGGAGCCAATAATTCTTCTAAAACCATTTTTTTAATACACCTTGTTGAGATTTATACATTTATCTTTTTGTAATTAATTATATATTAAATTAAAACATATTTTATCATATGTATATAGTATTTGAAGGAATAGATGGTGCTGGAAAATCAACTCAGATTAACATGTTGAAAGAATGGCTTGAAGCTAACGGTTTCAGAGTGGAAACATTGGTCGAACCAACAGATTCCGAGGTTGGAAAGCTTATTCGTAAAATTTTGCAACGTCCAGATGCCACAACTGAAAGGCTTCAAAAGACTTTAGGGTTGCTTTTTGCAGCAGACAGAATGTTGATAATGGATAAACTGGAAGACAAATCAAAAATATTTATTTCAGACAGGTCATTTATTTCTTCTCTTGCATATCAGGAACCTGCAGAATGGATTGATGTTCTAAACAGATATGCCAAAAAACCGGATTTATTGATTCTATTGGATTTGGATGTTAAAAAATCAGTTGCAAGGACATCTGGTGAAGATACCTTTGAAAATGAGGAGTTTTTGACTGGTGTTAAAGAAAACTATCTGAAATTAGTTGAAAACTATGAACATCAAATTATTGATGCTAATAATGGTGTGAATAAAGTTTCATCAGATATTAAAAAGGCAGTGGCACCATATCTAGGTATTTGCCCTGATTGTATATTATAAAAATAAGTTTTGGAGAATAATTATTCTCCTTCTAGTTCTTTTAATCTTTGAGCAATAGCATCAGCTAAAAATTCTTTAACTTTTACAAGCTCATCGTATTCGCCGATAATTTTTGGACCGAATTCAGTTTGTTCTAGCTTTATATCAAACTTTTCGAATGCATGTGCAAGCATCTGTTCACCGACACCGTTTGGTATGCCCATTTCGAACTCTTCTTTTTCTTCAACCATTTAATTTTCCTCCATGTATTTTCTGACCGGTTCAAAGAATTCTATCAAGAAGTCTTTAATTCCATTTTTCAAATCCATTGGGTGCAGGTTTCCTTCACTGAAATCTTTAATCAATTCGTCATGTGTAAGTTCAATGTCTCCTCCGAATTTTTCAGGTCTTTTAATAAGTAAAGTATCTTGATTTGGGAAAACAAAGGTTTCTGCAATTTCAATCATTGGGTTTCCTTCAACTTCTCCTTGAGGGCAGTAACTTTTGTTGATTTTTTTGCTGATTTCTTCAACGGAGTCATCTACTGCAATGTAGTTTCCTTTACTTGAAGACATCTTAGCATCACCGTCAAGACCGTGCAATAATGGGGTGTGAATACAAACAGGTACATTTTCACCAATCTTTTCAAGGTTTTCACGTGCCAACATTTGGATTTTTCTCTGTTCCATTCCACCAAGTGCAATGTCAACTTTTAAAGCTGCCATGTCCACGGTTTGCATGATTGGATAAATTACGCTAGCTACTTTTGGATTGTCATCTGCACGACTTACTTGATCCATACTTCTTCTTGCCCTTTTTAAAGTAGTCATTGTAGCTAATTGATAAACTTTATCAGTATAATCAGGTTCTAATTGGAAAGATGAGCCGTAAACATATTCTGTTGTTTCATCAAGCCCTAATGCTTGGAAACATTTTTTGTTATACTCTGCAGTTTCAGCTATTTCTTCAACAGTCCCTTTTCCATTTAAAAATGCATGATAGTCTGCTAAAAGGATTTTGATTTTAAAACCCAATTTCTGTAATTGTTTTAATTTTTGCACAGTTACTGCATGTCCTAAATGGATTTTACCGGAAGGTTCATAACCTGTATAAGCTATAGGTTGTTCTTTAGCAAGAACTTCTTTTAATTCTTCTGTATCTATAACTTCCAATGTTCCTTCTTCGATTAACTGAATTTTTTCTTCAATATTCATTTTATCACTTATATCAATAAATAAACGTAACCATCAATTCTGATAAGCTTTACTTCTTGCCCAACATTCAAATCTGCAAATTCATCTTTCATATCTAAGTCAACTGCAGAATAATCAATTGGATCTACAATCTGTATAATTTGCGGAGATTTCGAAATAACTGTTGTAGTTTCAACTTCATCTGCTTTTTTAATAAGTTCAATATCTTCCATATTTTTCATAGGGATATTATGTGACTTTTGGGTTGAAATCTCAACTCCAACAAGGCTATTTTTACTAATGCTTTTTACCTGCATTATTTTATCTGCATATTTGATAAAATCATCAATTTCAAACTCTGGGATTCTGACTGAAATCCAAATCCTGTAAAGTCCTTTTCCTGTGGATTTGTCTTCACTGATTAATCTTGGAGATTCTTTAATGATTCCTCCAAATTCCTCTTTCAATGCTTCAGCTACTTTTTTTCCGGATTTGAAAGATCCGATATAATAATCGTATCCTTCTTTAAGTTTGGCTATTTGAGGACAATACGCTAATTTATCCGATTTGGATTGTTTTATCAATGTTCTTTCAACTACTTCATCCGCTTTTGTGTATTCTTCAGGCATGATTTCTCTGCTGTCTGCCCTAAACTGAATCACGGTTTCATAGTATCCTGATTGCATTTTGCTGCAGCTTGGACAAACGGTCTTTTTGATTTTAACTTGAGTGTCATGGGTTTCATCAATTTGCACGCCATGAACTTCTCCTGTAACTTCAACAAAACAGTTAGCTATTGAACCCCTGATTTGGTCTATTTCGAGGTTGATGATTTCATTTGAAACTTCATCTGCGATTTTTATATTTCTCTCGAGTGCCCTGTAGATTATTTCTTCTTCAGGAATGAACTCCTCACTCCATTTTCCCTCTTCTAGCTTACTGTTACAGTGGCTACATATTTGAACTTCAATATTTTTAGGGATTTCAATCATTTGAAATTCTTTTAAAAAACAATCGATACAGACATTGCCAATCATTTCCTTGTCTGTACTTCCGCACTCTGGACAAAACATAATCATCAATAAAAATAAAATAAAAAAGTAGAATTATAAGGATTTTAAAGGTGCTGTAGCACCGCAAGCAGCACATTTAAGTAAGAATATTCTACCTTCTCTAATAATTCTAGTATCTGGTCTGTTACATTCGTGGCAAATTACGTATTTGTCTACATAATCTTCAATTCTTTCGTTGATTAAGTAGTGGGTAAATTTACCTTGTAAAATTGCTCTTTGACCTTCAATATTTCCTGCAGTACCTAATTCTCTCATCAGGAATTTCAATAAATGTTTTGGGTATCTATTTAAACCTTCTGCAACATCTTTAAAGTTTTTAATAAAGGTTCTATTACCTTGGATATCTGAATAAGCTTTAGGAATTTTGAATCTTTTGTGTTCAAATACTTCAGGAGGTAATTGGTCTATTGCTCTTTCTAATAAATCTTCATATTTATCCATGTTATCTCTCCTATAAAAATCAGTATAAGTATAATATATTAAATTTAGTTTTAATCCTTTATTAATGTATTGTTAATTTGGGATTTTATATGAAATTTTTTAAAAAATAAAATTAAGGAAATATTAAGCGCGCTTAATATATCCGGTAGTCGGGAAATAAATTAGTCCTTTTTGGTTTAAGTTTCTAACGAATGCTTCTACTTTTTCTTCACTCATATTGAATTTTTCTGCCATATTGGTTACCAATACGTTCATTGGAGCTTGATCACCGAATTCTTCTTCTAAAAGGCCAATTTCTTCCATCACTTTTTGCATTTTTTCTCTCTCGGATGTGGGTGTCCTTCCTTCCATGACCTCAATATCAATTTCTCCGGTTTCCGGGTCTACTCCTACCTCTTTAAGACATGCTAGTTGTAGTCTCACAGCCTTTTCAGCATCTTCCTTGTCTACTGTTTCCTTAAGTTTGATTTTTGCACTGGCTTCTGAAAGACGAATGATAGCTTCCAGTTGCCTTGCTGTGATTGGAACGGGGCCTTGTTCTTCAGAATTACTGTTCCTTGTGCTTACGTAGAATTCCCTTAAAACTTCATTAGCTTCATCGGTTAATTTCGGATTGCATGTTCTACGAGCATATGCAATATATTTTCTAAGTAATTCGGGTTCAATTTCATAATCGACAGTATTGGATTGGTGTATTTTCAAAATGTGGTCTGCTAATTTTGAATCCCCTTCAACACTTGGTTTGTCTTCAATAACAAAGATTAAATCGAAACGGGAAATGATTGGTGCAGGTAAATCAATTTGCTCTGCAAGTACTTTGAATCTGTCAAATCTTCCAAATTTGGGGTTTGCAGCTGCAAGCACGGAACACCTTGAATTTAATGTTGCCATAATTCCTGCCTTTGCAATACTTACAGTTTGTTGTTCTAAAGCTTCGTGAAGTGCGGATCTGTCCTCAGATCTCATTTTGTCCAGTTCGTCAACACATACGTTACCTTGGTCCCCAAGTACCAATGCACCTGCTTCAAGAGACCATCCTCCAAGTTCGTCCCTTACTGCTGCTGCAGTCAAACCGGCACCACTTGTACCTTTACCACTTGTATAGATACTTCTCGGAGCAAGTCTTGAGACATACTTTAATATTTGGGATTTACCAATACCTGGGTCCCCTACGATTAGAATGTGAATATCTCCTCTGAGCTTTGTTTCATCTTCAAGCTGTTTTGCAGCACCACCGAACAGTTGAAGAGCAATAGCCTCTTTTACATCACGATATCCTCTAATTGAAGGTGCTGTTGATTTGATAATCTTGTCATAAATGTGAGGGTCTTTTGATAATTCGATAATTTTTTCTTCGTCTTCTTCAGAGAGTTGCAATTCTTCAAATTCCTGTTCCAGCGGTTCAATATGGTTTACATAAATGTAATTTTTAAATTTACCGCTTCTTTCTTCTCTGAAGGTTCTTAATGTTCCGGTTATTCTTACTTTATCTCCGGGATTTAATTCATCTACTAGGTCGTCCTCAAGTATCATCAACATTTGTTTAGGTTCGGTTCCTCCAGATAAGTTCTCCAAAGGTTCCTGCATCCTTGCGGTTTGTGTGTCAATGTATTTTGATTCTTCCTGAAGTAATCTGAATGACCTTCCGCCACATTCACTACATAATGATGGTTCTATGATTCTATTGCCTGAACTTTGCTCGACCTCGTGCAATCTCATACATCCTCTACATTCAAAAACACCAGTTTCAATACGAGGTCTTATTTCATCAGTTTTTCTGACGATTCCGTCAGCTGCAACAAATGTTCCAATGTATTTACTTAACAGGTCTTTTAACTGGATTACATTGGATAGATTTTCAAATCGGATATTTAGGTCTGCATCCTTTACAAGGGGGTCGATATTTTTTATAGCTGTTTGGGCAGCTTCAATAACTTCTTCAGGTTTATCTATCAATAAATCTGCCAAGTCAGGATCAAACATTTCCAATTCATTATAATCTACATTCAGTGATCGTTCGTCAGGGTATTTTTCAAGTATTTCAAACACATCATCTTTATATGATGTGGCGAAAAACTCTTCGAATTTTATAATTGATGTTTGAGATTTGCTAGTAGAATTCATTATTTTTTATTAAGATTTCACACTATAAAAAAATATTGTATGAGAGCATTTGATAAGTAAAAAATATATACTAAAATCAATAAAATTATAAGTTACATAAAACTTTTTGTTAAAATGAGGTTAATATGAGAAAATCAAGATTAGGCTTATTCAAATCCACTTCTATGTTGATTTCCGTGGTTGGAATCATCATGATTATATCCACAATCATAGTTGTCGCATATGTTGGATATAGTATTGTTTCATCAGGAATTACAAATGAAATATCCTCTGGAACTCAATATGATGAGCTTGCAGAACTTAAAGCATCATATGATAATCTGTCTGTTAATTTTGATAATGTTAAGGCAACTTATTATTCAGGCAGTACTGATGATATCCAAACGTATAATGATGCTAAAATCGAGCTATCACGGGCAAATTCAGCTATTGAAAATGTACAAAGTGCATTGGATGCAGGTAAACCGTCCAATGAAGTAGATAGTAGGATTGTATTTGCTAAAGAGAAATTAGATGCTGCTTACAGTGCATATAATAATCTTTAATTTTTCTTTTTTCTATTTTTTTTAGGTTTGTATTCTAGACCAACAACATACATTTCAGAACTTTTTTTACGGGAGGATGCTGGTTTGGTTGTTCTGACATGTCTGAATTTACTTTTAAGTGAATCTAACATTTCTTTATATTCCGGGCCTTGAAATACTTTCATGACTAGGTTGCCTTTTGGTTCCAAAATATTCTCGGCTATTCCGATAACTGAATATGTCAAATCAATTGACCTGAGCTGGTCGATATTCTTAATTCCACTCAATGATGGTGATGCGTCAGACATCACGACCTTTGCTTTTCCGCCGATTATTTCCATTATTTTTTCCTGAACTTCGGGTGTTGTAAAATCTCCTCTCATTCCGTAATAATTTTCTTCGTGGAATTTTTTGAATCTGTTTAAATCAACGCCGACTACAACGCCCTCTTCACCAACTTTTTCTAAAGCTACTTGTGACCAACCGCCCGGCGCTGCACCTAAATCAACAACGGTATCTCCTTGTTTGATAAGTTTGAATCTTTTGTCAAGTTGTTTGAGTTTATATGATGCTCTTGAACGATATTCTTCCTTTTTGGCTTTTTTATAATATGGATCGTTATGTTTTTCCACTTGCCATCTGCTTCCCATTTTAATCCCTCTTAAATTTATCAAAATCCAGTGCACTGCACACTGGAGTGCCAATTTTAACGATTTCCACATCCACTTCCTTATTGTTTATTTCAAGTAACATTACAGTTCTGTCTGCAAGTCGTGGCACTATCGGACTTCCGGGATTTATTAACAATACTCCATCATTTTTCTCTATCTGGGGCTGGTGTGAGTGGCCGGAAACCAATATGTCTGCGCCTAATTCTTTTGCCAGATATGTCAATTGTTGTGTGTCTGCTCTTGGATATACTTCTCCATGAATCACTCCAATTTTAAGACCTTCTGCTTCTATTGTTTTGGCTTTAGGCAGGTTTATTCCATTGACTCTATCCATATTTCCCTGAACTGCCATCACGGGAGCTATCTTTTCAAGCTCTTCAATAACTGCAATGGAAGTCAAATCTCCTGCATGGATGATTAAGTCAACTCCTTCAAATGCATCAAGGACATTTTGAGGTATTATTCTTGCCCGGTCTGGGATATGTGTGTCTGAAATTAAACCGATTAACATTTTATCTTATCCTTCATAATTCATCATTATATTTGTGTGTCATTGTTTTTAATGTTAATTAAAATGACAACTATTATAAATTCCCAAAAATATATATAATATTATCATTCTTTTAGGAGAAGGTATAATGGGAGAAGTTAAAAAGGAAGACATTTTGGAAATTTTGGCTAAATATGACAAAGACGAAATCACAATAGCCACTCTAGGAAGCCACACTTCTTTACACATATTGCAAGGTGCGAAGGAAGAAGGATTCAGAACAGCTATTGTCTGTGAAAAAGGAAGAGAAGTTCCATACCAACGTTTTGATGTGGCTGATGAATACATAATTGTTGATGAATTCAAGGACATTGTTAACGAGGACGTTCAGCAAAAACTCAGAGATATGAATGCAATTGTAGTTCCTCATGGTTCATTTGTTGCATATGCGGGTCTTGACAATGTTGAAGACAAATTCAATGTTCCGATGTTTGGTAACAGGGATGTACTCAGATGGGAGGCTGAAAGAGACAAAGAAAGAGCACTTCTTGTAGAAGGTGGAGTTAGAATTCCATTCAAATATGATGGTCCTTCAGAAATAGACAGGCCGGTAATGGTCAAATTCCCTGGTGCAAGAGGTGGAAGAGGTTACTTTGTAGCATCATCCACAGAAGAATTCAATGCAAAAATTGATGCTATGAAAGCACGTGGATGGTTAGAGGACAGCGATGTAGAAGCTGCACATATTGAAGAATATGTTTCCGGTTGTAACTACTGTATCCACTATTTCTATTCAGCACTTGATGATAAAGTTGAATTAATGGGTATGGATACAAGATATGAATCCAGTATTGACGGTTTTGTAAGAATGCCTGCTAAAGATCAGTTGGACATTGATTTAAGCCCATCTTATGTGGTAACTGGTAACCACCCTGCTGTAATTCGTGAATCTTTACTCCCACAAGTATTTGACATGGCTGATAAATTAACTGAAAGTGCTAAAAAATTAGTTGCTCCTGGATTGAACGGTCCTTTCTGTATGCAAACATTGGTAAATGATAATTTAGAAGTAATCTGTTTTGAAATCAGTGCAAGAACAGACGGTGGTACAAACACATTTATGGATGGTTCTCCTTACTCCTACTTAACTTATGGCAAACCGATGAGTATGGGTAGAAGAATTGCAGTTGAAATAAAAAGAGGTATAGAAAGAGATGAATTAGAAAAAATAATAACATAATTTTGTTATTATTTTTTAAATATTTTGTCGACAAAAGTTTTTTCCTCTTTAGGTTGAACTTTTGCTTTTTTCTTTTTATTTTTGTTTTTTCTTATTTTTTGTTGTTTTTCATATTGTTCTAAGGCTTTTACACGGCTTCTTTTTGTCCATGCACCAACAAAACCGACAACGGCACCAACAATGAGTATGACTAATGTGACAGTCAGCACGCCTGTGTCGGTTACGAAAAATCCTTCAAAGGATCCCATATATCCTTGCATTGTTAAAACTACGATAGGTGTGGATGCTAATAATCCCATAAATGTTCCCATTTTCAAATCGTTTTGTCCATATCCAGCATATATGAGTCCAATAGCTGAGAAAGGATACAGCCAATCATTATATTGATATCCGAATAGTATGAATGCTGCTGCAATGGCCGCACCAAATACCAATGCTTTAATATTTATGCCCAAATCGTATTTCATTTTATATCTCCAAAAATTTAATTTTTATTTTTAGAAGCTATTGCTCCTCCAACAGCTCCTGTAATTCCCATGACAATTGCATAATAGATCAATTCCCCTATTACTGCTGTAAGGCTTGATATTCCTGAAAGTGTAAATCCAGTTAGCCCTCCAAAAATTCCAAATAAACTGCCTCCCACTGTTGCAGCTAAAATGAATAAAACTGCACTGACTATGGTTCCAAGGGCTCCTGCAACAGCTGCATTCCACAGGCCTCCAAGAGCTCCACTGCGGGCAATGTATCCAGTTATAAATCCAACTATTAACAATCCAATGAATTCATATTGTGAAAAGAACGATTTGACCATTACTGCTAATATGAATCCGATGATAACTGCCTTCCAATTTGTCATGATTTCACCTTTATTTTATTATATTTGTATTTTGTTAATTCATTTAATTTAATGTTTTGATTTTTTTGTTTAATAGATGTCTTTTAACTTATCTTTAATTTGGTCAAGTATTGCCTGATGCATTCTTTTTGTAAATTCGCCTTTGTCATTTTGATTTAAAACATCAAGGTATCCTTGTGAAACCAAATTAAAAGCAAATGGACTTGGAATTGCTGTATTTATTGTCTTTATTTCCATTTCCTCTCTGTCAATCATTTCTATTACTTTTAATGCATTTTTTATGTCCATGTAATCTTCCAGTGCTTCTCGTCTGGCTTCGTTCAATATTGGAAAATTGTCATCCATGTCCTGAACGAATTTAAGCAATATTTTTCCACGGACCTGTTGGCGACCAACTGATTTTGATTCTCCTTTGTATCTTCTAAGTGTCATCAATGATCTTCCGGCGCAATGTCTGAACCTGGAAGCCAAGGTTTCTGTCTTATTTAGGGATTTTGTAAGTATTGTCTCGAAATTTTCAGGTGTCAATTCTCTAAATGATTCAAGGCCTCCAATCTTTCCGTCTGAACTTAAATAGAATCCATTGTCTGAAATGGATATTGTTAGGTTCATATTGTATCTTCTTGCTGCAACATATGCCACGGCACGTGAAAGTGCATCATTGACTTTTCTTCCAAACAGTGAATGGAAAATTACAAATTTTCTTCCTCCGAATCCGTTATAATATTCAATTAACAGTCTTTGGTTGCTTGGAATGTGGGCGTATTTGAACTGCTCAACAAAGTATTCATAAATTGAATTCGCTGCAAAATCATCAACATAAAGATATTCATGAATAAAGTCCATTATCTCTTCTTTGCTTCTGCGATATCTGAATTTCACATCCATATGTGCTCTAAATCTTTGAATATCCATTGCAAGGTCAAAAGATAATGGCAACTGTTGTGAAAACCAGGAGGGGATTGTTGGCGGTCCGCTTGCTGGAGTGACATTGATTGTCATTCCTTTCCCATAATTGAATCTGTAGGTTCTGCCTCCTAAAACGAAGGTATCTCCTTTCTTCAACCGTTCCATAAACACTTCTTCTATTTTACCGACCGTTTCCCCATTGCATTTAACCAGCACTCCTGAGGAGTCTGGTATTGTTCCGATGTTTGTTGAGTAAAGCATTCTGGCCAGTTTTCCACGTTTTCCGAATGTGTTTTCATGATAATCAATCCATATTTTGGCATAGACATACCTTTCTTCAAGTTCACTGTATTCTCCTGCCATGTAACTTAGGACATCCTCATAGTCGTCTCTAGTCAGGTCTTTATAGCAATAGCTTTTCCTTATCACGTCATATGCATAGTCAATATCCCATGGATTTTCTATACTCATTCCATATATGTGCTGTGCAAGGACGTCCAGGCAGTTTTTGGGGATGGTGATTTTATCAATTTTTCCTTCTTTGGCATTTTTAAGCAATACTGAACATTCCACCAAATCGTCACGGTCTGTAACAATTATTTTTCCTCTTGATTTTTCATGTAGCTTATGTCCGCTTCTACCAATTCTTTGAAGAGCTCTTGCAACTGATTTCGGGGAGTTGATTAAAACAACCAAATCTATGTATCCTATGTCAATTCCAAGTTCCAGGGATGTTGATGAAACAACTGCCTTTAATTTACCTTCCTTCAGTTTGTTTTCCGTTTCCAACCTCACTTCCTTTGAAAGAGATGAATGGTGGGCCATGATGTTTGCATCGGTGTAATGAATTGGATACATTTTCTTTAGATTATAAACGAAACGTTCTGTTCCGCTACGTGTATTTGTAAATATTAACGTTGTTTTGTTTGCCCATATCAAATCGTCCAACAAATCGTACATTCCAAGCCTGGTGTCCTCCTCATCTGCAAGCACTATATCGCTGACAGGACACATCACTTCCATGTCAAGTTCTTTCAGGTAGTTAATGTTGACGATTTTACAGTTTCGCTCAACTCCATATTCATACCCTACTAAAAATCTTGCAACTTCATCAATGGGGCTGACTGTTGCTGAAAGGCCTATTCTTGTATATTGGCCTATCAGATGTTGCAGCCTTTCCAGTGATAAGCTCAAATGGACTCCCCTTTTGTTTTCGGCCAATGAGTGAATTTCATCAATGATTACATATTTCACGCCACTTAATTTTTCTCTAAATTTGGGAGCCACCAGCAATATTGACAATGTTTCGGGAGTGGTAATCAGAATGTGGGGTGGTTTTTTAAGCATTTTTTGTCTTTGGTATTGTGATGTGTCTCCTGTTCTGACGGCTTTTCTGATTCCAAGCTTTCTGCCAGCAATCTTTTCAATTCCGTCCAATGGTTCATCCAAGTTTTTTTCAATGTCATTGTCCAATGCTTTAAGAGGTGAGATATAAATGCAGTAAACCTTATCTTCCAGCTGGTCCTTTTCTGCAAGTGCTGTCAGTTCACTTATGACTGACAGAAATGCGGTCAATGTTTTACCTGATCCTGTAGGTGATGAAATCAAAATGTTGTTTTTCTTGTGGATGTCTATAATCGATTTTTTCTGAGCGGGAGTGAAGTCTTTAAATTGTGTGTTGAACCATTTTTGAACCCCTGGGTGGAGGGTCTTTAAAATTTGTTTTTTGGTATAACTTTTTGTCTGCTCTTCAATCATTTTACCTACTCTTTAGAAAAATTTCTATTTTTTAATTTTGTAAAATTAGTTATATAATATGATTAGTTTTAAATTTTTAGGCATGGCTAAATTAATTTGTTTTCATTTTATTTGGCTGATTGGCGTACTTGTTCGTTCTATTAAACATGATTAAGTTTAATTAAATTTAATATGGATAAAATTCGTTAATTTTAACATTTCACTTGAAAAAATTCATTAAAATGATAAATTTTATAAATCAAATAAAACATATTATTATTCATACCATGCGAAAAATAACTTACAGGTTATTTGAAAATGGTGGAGCGTGAAAATATGAATGACTTATTTAATTTAGAAGGACAAGTCGCATTAGTAAGCGGAGCATCTTCCGGTATTGGTGTCGACATGGCAAAAGCATACGCAAGATATGGTGCAAACATAGTAGTTACAGGAAGAAGGAAAGAAAGATTAGATCAAGTCGCAGAAGAAATCAAATAACTTGGTGTTGATTGTATTGGAGTAGTCTGTGATGTAACTGACACTGAAAGTGTAGAAAACTGTGTAAAAGAAGTCATGGACCACTTTGGAAGAATTGACATCCTCCACAACAATGCAGGTTACGGTGCAACTAAAGAAGCAGAA
Source organism: Methanobrevibacter sp. (assembly GCA_017473945.1). GTDB lineage: Archaea > Methanobacteriota > Methanobacteria > Methanobacteriales > Methanobacteriaceae > Methanocatella. The sequence continues at coordinate 29,684 of JAFUIW010000021.1, forward strand.
TTATTAACTGATGATGAATGGAACAAAACTGTAGATGTGGACCTTACAGGAACATTCAAAATGTCCAGAGCTGTTGCTCGTGAAGCAATGATTCCTCAAAAATACGGAAGAATCATCAACACTGCATCCATGTTCGGTTTAGTGGGAACTATGGCAACCCCTACATCCCCATATGCAGCAGCAAAAGGTGGAGTAGTAAACCTCACCAGACAATTAGCAGCAGAATGGGCAAAATACAATATTACAGTAAATGCAATCTGTCCAGGTACTTTCCCAACAGAACTCACTCGTTCAACCATTGACAACGACGAGTACAAAGCATACACAAAAACTGTTGTGCCTGTTGGAAGATCTGGTGTTGACGGAGAATTAGATTCAACTGTTGTATATCTCGCATCACCTAAATCCAGTTACGTAACTGGTCAAGCAATTGCTGTAGATGGTGGATACACCTGTATTTAAATTGAAAAATTATTTTTTTCAATTTTCTTTTTTCTTTTTTAGTCATTAATTATATTTTTTATATACAGTTCCGTTTTTTTGTGAGAGGTATTTATATATACTCAAAAACTAACTTAATATCATGACTAATTTAAGTTTTAATGAAGCTATTAACAATTTATCAGATGATGATGTTAAAGTTAGAAAAGAAGCTATCGAATCATTAGTCGGAATTACTGATGAGGAAGCTATTGAACCACTAATTAAGGCCACCACTGATGAAAATGCTCAGGTCAGATTTAAGGCTGCTGAAATTTTAGGCAGTATGGGGGATGTAGCTGTCGATAAATTAATAGAAGAATTCAAAAATGCTGAAGGCAAAGATAAACGTTTTTTAGCATTTGCACTTAAAGAAACTGAAGACAAGAAAGTTATCCCTTATTTTGTTGAAGCAACTGAAGATGATGACTTTGGTGTTAGAAAAGTTGCCGTACGTTCTCTTGGGGAGCTTCAAGCTGCTGATGAATTGGATACAATTGCAAAATGTCTTGAAGATGAGGATTGGGGCGTAAAGTTAGCTGCAATTCAAGCTTTAGGTGATCTTGCAACTGATGATTCTATTGCATTAATTAAACAAGCAAGAAAAGGCGAAGATGATAAGGATTTCAAAAAATCCTGCAATAAAGCCATCAAAAAAGCAGAAAAAAGACAAAAGGCAAAGGCTTCAGGCGAATCTATTGTAAAAGTTATTCCAATGAGTACTATTAAGGAAATGGAAAAAACCAATCTGCAAAAAGCTATTAAGGAATATGAAAGATATGTGGAAGCAAAACAACCTAAGGATGCTCCATATAAAAGATTATGTGTTCTTTACAGAAAGCAAAATGACTATGATAACGAAGTCAGAGTCATTGAAACTGCAATTGAAGTATTTGCGGACAATGATAAAAAACTGCCTTACTTTGAAAAAAGGTTGGCAAAATTGAAATAGTTATTTTTTGATTATTTCGTAGAGATCTTCTCTTTTGTTTTTCAAAAGCGGAAGTTCTTCCCTTACTTTTTTTATTTCATCCAGATTGATTTCACAAAATATTACTTCTTCTTTTTGACCCGCTTCAGAGATTATTTCTCCCCAGGGGTTTGCAACAATTGAATGGCCGAAACTGTGGTAACTTGCATTTTTATTCAGTGCGGGTGCAACACCTACACAATAAACTTGATTGTCCAGTGCACGGGCTCTGAAGAGCAATTCCCAATGTGCAGGACCAGTTGTCATATTAAATGCTCCTGGATAAAACAAAATCAAAGCACCATTTTCAACCATGATTCTTGCAAGTTCCGGAAAACGGATATCATAACAAATCCCAATTCCAATTTTTCCAAAATCTGTTTTTACTATAGTAAAATCATCACCTGCAGTTAATACGTCGGATTCCTTAAAGGTAATCTTGTCTTTAACATCAATATCAAAAAGATGCATTTTTCGGTGTTTAGCTATTATATTTCCATCTTTATTAAAAAGATAAGATGTGTTGTAAAGTTTTCCGTCTTCTTTTTCGGGAATTGACCCTGCTAAAATATAAATTTGGTTGCTTTTGGCTAGTTTTGATATTATATTTAATGTATAACTGTCTTTTTCCTCTTCACAGTATTCAAGGAATTTATCATTTGAATATGGACAGTTAAACATTTCAGGTAAAACAATAAAATCGGCTTTGTTGGATGCAATGTTTATAATAGAACTAGCTTTTCTTAAATTTTCTTCTTTATCGTCGATAACATTCATCTGACAAAGAGCAAGTTTGAGTTTAGTCATGTTAACACTTAAAAAATAGAAAAAAGTATGATTTAAATCATACTTAAACAATATCTGCGGAATTTATCACACTATTGATGCTATCTGATGTGATGGAGTTAATTGAATCTCCAGTAATTTTGAAAACGTATAACTCTCCGTCAGTGAACATTGAAACATATCTTGTGTAGTTACCGTCAGCATTTTCCAGGATAATGTTTGAACCATTTCTGCCGTCTAAAGTGACGGTTTCAAGAAGTTCTATTGCATCACCATTGTTTAGAGCATAACTGACTCTTTGCTGATTAATATCTTTTAGGGATGTGGCACTACTGCTAATATTATAATGTTCAATAACAGTATTGTTTTCATCCATATAGAATATAGCACCTTCATGTTCTGAATCAGTGAGATTTACTTGTTCCCAACTTTTAGGATACTTAAATGAAAAGTCACCTGCATCGTATACGGCTAAATCGCCGGATGGGATTGATGCTGTGCCTTTATTATTTGATCCAGTAAGGACAATTCCACAAATCACAATCAAAGTAATAAGTAATATAACTCCAATAATAAGTTTTTTTTCTTTAATAATATCTAATACGCCTGGTTCATTGGAAGGTTTTTTTACTTTTTGTTTTTCCGCTTTAGGTGGTTTTTCCACTTTTGGCGGTTTTTCTACTTTAGGTGGTTTTTCCACTTTTGGTTGACTTTCGAAGATACTTTGTTCTCTTCTAGCGGCAACTTTTGGTTTTGGGAATTTAAATCCACAATTTCCACAAACAGGAGCACCATCATAACTAGGATTTCCACATTCAGGACATTTTTTCACAGCTTAACCTCCATTGAATTTACATTTTTATAAAGAATGTATATTTATAATAATGTTTTTATTTTATAAAAATATATTTATATTCGTGATAAAATGGATGATGATAAAATTATTAATGTTAATGATATAAATTATGCAATTTACAAGATTGGTGAGTGGAAAAATAATTATGATATAAATCAGATTGGTTTATCCAGTGAAGTGCCGGTCACTAAAAATACTGTTTTTCATATTAAAATGTCCATGGATGAAATTAGACACTCTGAATTTTCAATTTCCGATAAAAAAGTCAATGGATTTGTAGCTATTTCATATCAGTTAAATCAAAAACTCCAGGAAATGGACATTGATGATGTTATTGCACTTGAAAAAGAGGAATATGATAATATTCTAGCTGAATTGGATGGTTTGGAATTATTGGATGAGGAAGATACTATTCCTCTTGAAAATGATGAATATCTCATTTACAAATTGGAAAAAGAGTGTCATGTCACTACTTCCATTCCTGCTAATGATTTTACAAAAGAGTTTCATGCTAAAGAACTTAAAAAAATTGAAGATGCATTGAATTAGAATGCATCCAAGGTTACTTTTTTATCTCTTTTTAACTCACGAGGAGGTTCAATTGAAACAAATTCAATACCTTCTTCCTCAATCATTTCTTGCGCATCTTCCATAAGTGACGGCGCTACAAGCAGTCCTCTGATTTTCTTCTTTTGTGCCTGACATTCCTTCAAGTAATCGTTTTCGGTATTTTCAAAGTCCTGAAGATATCTTTTAAGCTGTTTTACAGCATTAACTCCTGCTTTACGGGCTTTCAGTTCCAAAATCATCAGGTTATTGTCACTGTCTTTTCCCAAAATATCAATAAATCCATGTTCTACACTGTATTCTCTTGCAGTTGGTGTAAAACCTTCTTCTATCATATGTGGTTTTTCCATAATCATGTCGCCCATGTCCTTTTCATATCCTGCCTGTTCAAGTTCTTCAAAGTCCTCGATATTGGCAAAGTTGATAAATTGGATTTTCTTAATCTCAACAGTTAATAATTCCTTAGGAGTTCTTCTGTGGCTTTCTAAAAAGAGGTTGTCATTTTTGATATAACTTCTTGTTCTTGATTTCGGAGGTTGCCAATTTACCGGTTCAACCTTTTTTTCCTGATGGATAAGAAATGCTCCATCGGGTTTTATCATTATTATACGTTCTCCCCAGTTCAATTCACTTAATGCACGTCCTTCATAGTTCACTTTGCAGCAAGCGAAAATAAGTATTGTTGCTTTTTTTCTCAATGCTTCCTGAACCAAATCGTATGCTTCATCACAACTGGGTTTTTCTAAAATTTTGTATTTCATCACAAATTACATTGTTTAGTTTAATTTAAATATTTTGTTTTTTCAATATTATCTTAAGGAGGGGATTTAGATTTTTGATGATGAATTTTTTGAAAATAATAAAGAGGAATTTATAATGAATTCCTTTAAATTTCAGAATGGTGAAGTCTTAAATGACGTTAAGGTTGAATATATGGTCTATGGGACTCCAAAATATGACGAAGATGGACGAATAAATAATGCAATTCTTTATTGCAGCGGATCTTTGGGAAGCTTTGAGGGAATAAATAAAATCTTGCCTTTGACTTTTCCAAATTGTCCCTTTGATAGTGATAAATATTTTTTTATCAGTTTAACAGCTTTAGGCTCTTCTGGCTCATGTTCTCCATCACAAACTGGTCTGAAAAATAAATTCCCAAAATATAATATGCTTGATGTGGTTAATTTTCAAAAACAATTCTTGGCTGAAAAATTCGCAATAACTCATGTTTTAGGATTGATAGGCAATTCCATGGGTGGTTTTGTCGGATTAACCCAAGCTATTGAATATCCGGATTTTCAGGAGTTCATTATCTGTGGTGTGAGCAGCTATAAGGTTGCCGGCCATGATTTTATCCTCTCACGTTTTGTCGATGAAATAATCGAGTCCGATCCTGATTATGCAAAAGGTGAATTGACATATTCTCTTATCAGAACATTAAGGATAGCTTGTCTTGCAGAATTTAACTTTGGTCTTTCCAAAGAGGCATTAAGGGCAAAAACCAATGATGAGTTAAGCTTCGAATTTGAAGAGTTTGGAAATGAAATGATTGAAACTGATATTTATGATTTGAAATACTGCAATTGGGCCAGCATGAATTTCAATGTGGAAGATGATTTGGATAAAATTAAATCTAAAGTGTTGATTATTTCATGTAAGCAGGATCCACATTTCCCACCGGAACTTGATGGTATTCCAATGTCTGAAATGATTGATGATTCTGAGTTGATTGTAATGGATTCTGAACTGGGACATTTATGTTTTAATGAACTTGAAAATATCTCTTATGAGTTAAAAGGGTTTATGGAGTATTTCAATGATAGTTAAAATCTCAAACTATGGAAAACTTGATGATAAAAATTTCATTGAATATGAAGTTAATGGGTTATCTGCAAGTCAAATGAGTTTTTTAGATAAAAATCTTGAAGATGAAACTGAAATTAATGGGGATGCATTGAAAATAAAAATGTATTTCGATGATATGTTATATCCTTTCCAAAGTGATGTTGCCAAATTTCGACTGGATGATTTCATAGCGCGTGAGGAAATTGAGATGAATCTTTTCTTATCTAGTTTTCTAGAAGATATGTAAATGTATACTATTTTTTTCATTTTTTTAATTTTTATTTAATAATGTTATTAAATATATATGCCATGTCAAATAATATATTGGTAAGGTGCAATTATGGATTTTAATGTTGAGTATTCTAATCATGTCATGGATTCTTTTGAATTTGAATCAGGAAGAATTTTAGATAATGTTAATGTGGAGTATTGGGTTGATGGGACTCCGAAATATGATGATGACGGCAATATTGTTAATGCTGTTGTTTACCTTCCCACTCTTAAAGGCGGAAATTCCATTTTGGCTAAATCTCATGACATAATATATAGACATGACGACGACTATTTTTTCATTAAAATCACATCTCTTGGAGCTCCGAATTCATGTTCTCCTTCTTCAACTGGTTTAATGCATAATTTTCCTCATTATACTCTTAAAGACCGTGTCAATTTCAAAAGACAATTTTTAGAAGAAAAATTCAATATTAAAAACGTTAAAGGCCTTATTGGGGAGGGTGTAGGTGGATTTGAAGTCTATACGTGGGCATGTGAATATCCTGATGAAATGGATTTTATCATTACTTTAAATTCTACTTTTAAAACATGTGGTTATCGTTATGTCCTGCTGAATGTTGCTGATGCGATTGTTGATTCATCTGATGATTTTTATGAGGAAGGATATTCTGTTTCTTTATCAAAGATGATTGTAGCAATTGCAAGATTATTGTTTGCAGGATATTTTCCAAAAAATATTTTTGAAGAATTATCAAATGATGAAATTGATGTTTTGATGGAAGATTATGTTGATGAAGCTTTATTTATGGATGTTCACGATTTTAAATCACGTAATGATTGTCTTTTAGAATATGATGTTTCAGAAAAGTTGGAAAACATTAAAGCAAAAGCATTGGTAATGGGTTTTTCAGAATTTCTATTTTTCAATGCTGAAAGTGATGTTTTGCCTTTAACTGACCTGATTAAAGATTTAAAAATAGCATTGTTCGATGAAAAAATGAGTTTTTATGATGAAAATGATTATTCTGATGTTGCCTCTGAGATTATTTCATTTTTAAGCGAATTTAAATAGTTTAAAATATTTTCTTAAAATATGCCTTTTTCATTTGATTAATGTTATTTGCACGTGCTGTTTAATTTATTGTAATTTGGCATAATTTTTATATATTTTAAAGCATATAATATTTTACATTGTGTACTGGAGGATATATTTTGGGGATGAATGAATCATTTTTAGGATATGGCGATTATACATTGGATGAATTTGAATTTGAAAATGGTAAAGTTCTTAATAATGTCAATGTTGAATACCTAATAACAGGTACTCCAAAATACGATGATGATGGCAATATTGTAAATGCTGTTGTTTATTGCCATAATTTCAGTGGGTCATGTTATTCAATAAATGATTTATATCAAATAACTGCTGATGGTGCACCATTTGATAAAAATAAATATTTTTTAATTTCAATCACTGCTTTGGGTTTTCCTGAATCTTGTTCTCCATCTTCAACAGGATTAAAATATGAATTTCCAAAATATACCGTTTTGGATGTAGTCAATTTTAATAGACAATTTTTGCATGAATTTTTAAATATTGATCATGTATTGGGAATATGTGGGACAGGATTGGGCGGATATTCGGTTTACGCTTGGGCATGCGAGTATCCGGACGAGATGGATTTTATTATTGTCTGTGATAGTTCATATAAAAC
>JAFUIW010000022.1 GCA_017473945.1 Methanobrevibacter sp.
CCTATAATGATTTCCAAATTGGATACAGTTTTAACTTTACAGTTAATTTCAAAGCTCTTAAAGAAGGAAAAGTGGAAACTATAGCCTCAATTGATTGGGAACAAATTGAATCCCATCATGTTGAAGCTACAGCTCAGGCCATTGTAACCGATGCAAATTTTGTTTTGGAAAATACTCCAATAACTAAAATTGTATCCATAGGAGATAACGCATCCTTTAAAATCACTGCACATAATCTTCAAGGAACTTATTACGGAACAGGTATTGGCTTTGATTTGTTTTATGATCCTAATAATTTGGAATACATAGGCTATAATGTAATTCAAAAGCCGAATGGCGATTTCATATTAGACTCAACAGATACAAAATTAACCAAACGCTTTGAAGGATTATTATCAGCTTCCGAATCAGAAGATGGACATTTACATTTCGCTTATACTCCTACAAGTGGAGCCGGTGATGATTGTTCATTCGATTTCGATGTCAACTTTAAGGTTTTACAGGATGGGGACTTGGAAAGCACAGCCGCTTTATCATGGACTAAATCTGAAGCTAAAAAAGTTTCAGCATTGGGTCTTGCTTTTGCAGGTCAGTCTGGTTTAAATTTAACTAAAAAGGTTCATGATGAATTTGTAAGCGTTGGTGACGATGTTTATTATGATGTATGCCTTATAAACAACGGAACCGTGCCTTTCATAAACACTGATGGTTATTTCTTTGTAAATGACTATTATCCTGTGGGATTGGAATTTGTTGGTTATGAAGCACATACTCCTGGTGTAACCATTGTTAGAGATGACCCATGGAATTATGTGGGTATCAAACAGGCATTGCCTAGCGATGGTTGCTGGGCTCCTGGTTCAGTTTTAAATGTCACTTTACACTTTAAAGCTGCCGCTCCAGGAATCCTTTGTAATTGGGTCTTTGGACCGGATGGCAAAGAGGTTTATTCAAGTGTTGTCGTAAACGATACAGACTTAAATCTAACCAAAACCGTTCGTGAAGAATTTGTGCAATTGAATGAAATTGTATATTTCAACATTTATGTTAAAAACAATGGTTCTGTACCATATTATAATCATTACAACTCAACAAAAGACCTTTTGATATATGATTATTATCCTGAAGGATTAATATATGAAGGCTTTGAGGTTGTAAGCGATAGCCAAGGTGGTAGCTTTAAAGTTCAAACTGATGATAACAATCGTTTAAACATTACATACACACCTGACGGCGAAAAATGGTATTCCGGTTCTTACATAAACGTAACTCTCAAATTCAATGCAACCAAATATGGTAAATTAACCAATAAAGCTAATGTCAGATGGATATGGAAAGATTGGGATGAGTTCCAAGAAATTGACTTATGGGACAATGCTTCAGTCACAGTATATGAACCTCAATTCTCCATAACCAAGATTTCTAATTATGATTTGGTGGAAATTGGAAAACCAGTAAACTTCACAATTATTGTTACAAATACTGGAATGGTTAATTTAACCGGAGTTTACATAAAAGACAATAATTACACTGAAGGACTTCTATACTCAGATTATTCCAACAAGAATTTATGGTCTTTCAACGATAAGGATACTTGGAACTATACCAAACCACTTAATGTGGGTGAATCTGCAAGTTTAGAACTGACATTCATCACAACTACTATTGGTGAAAAAAACAATACTGCAATTGCTGGACATAATATTACAGATGAGATATTAAACAGTACTGACAAGGTCAACGTTCGTTCCATTCCATCATTTGATTTCGATGTAAATGAACCATTAGGAAGCAATGATCCTGATGAGGTAGATAAAGTACCTGAAGGAGATGTTCCTATAACAGTTCCTGAAGATATTCCTGATGTGAATTTGCCTTATGATAATGTTCCTGCTGTGAATGTTCCTGATGTGGATTTACCTGACAATGAGGTTCCTGCTGTGAATGTTCCTGATGTGGATTTACCTGATGATAATGTTCCTGCTGTGAATGTTCCTGATGTGGATTTACCTGATGATAATGTTCCTGCTGTGAATATTCCAGATAAGGATATTTCAGATGGAGTTTCTGTTGAGGATATTCCTGATGTGGATTTACCTAATGTGAATTTCGTAGATGAGGATGTTCCTACTGAAAAAGCCACTGATGAAAATGATTCTGATGTAGGAAGGCCTAGCGAAATCTCTTCTTATGATGATATAATTGGAAATAATTCTTCTATTAAGTTCCCTATTATAGGTGTTCCTGATGAGGTTCCTCCTGATGAGGAAATTCCTCCTGTTGAGGTTCCTGAAGAGGATCCTAGTGAGAGAAACCTCACTGATGAAGAAATTTTAGAAGATGATGACTTTTCAGATGATATTCCTGAAGATGGAATTGAAAAAGACACTAAAAAGAACGTTGAAACTAATAAGAATGAGGTTAATAAAGAAAAACCTACTCTTAAAAAGGTAAATCAGCCAGTAACTGGAAATCCGTTTGTTGTATTGATATTATGTTTGATTTCACTATGTTTTGTTCAAATTAAATCTAAAAAATAAGTTATGTGAAATTCATATAATTTATTTTTCTTTTTTTATTTTTTTAATAGTATATAAATACTATCGTTAAATACTTATATTTTAAATAATATAACTAAACTTACTATAAATAAATTTTAGAAGGTTTAGTATGAGTAATAATAGATTAATATTTTTTATTTTAATCATAATTGCTATATTTATAACTGTTTCATCAGTCAGTGCGGCTGAATTTAATGTTACTGGTGCTGATGAGATAAGTGTAGATGAATCGCCAAGTCTTCTTCGTTCGCTAGATGATGGCAGTAATTATGTGGAAAAAAATTATGATGGTACTGTGTTGTCTGTAGATGGAGGCAATGAAACGTTTGAAACTCATTTCATTTCTCAAAATGAAAGTTTTGTATATAATGAAGGTGGATCATTATCCGTTAAGTTAGTCGATGAGCTTAACAATACTTTAGGTAATCAAACAGTTTATGCATTTGAAAATGATATTTTACTTGAAAATTTAACTACTGATTCAAACGGAAATGCCATATTCGAAATAGACGCTAGCAAACTCCCTGGCGAGGATTATGGTATCAAATTCAGGTTTGATGAAACTAATTCTTACAAAGGATGCACCGCTTTAGTAAAATATGCAGTAACAAAGATACCTACTGAAATCATATCTTCAAATGTTTCAGCAGAATACAATAGCAATACGGAATTTACTGTTACTTTAAACGACAAATATGGGCATGGCATTGAAAATGAGATGATTACATTAAAGAATATTGTTCCAACATTAAACGAAGTTACTGACAGTAACGGCCAATGCAAATTCAATACAAATGGGTTGCCTGCGGGAATTTATAATGCAACAATCTGTTTTAATGGAAATGATTTGTATGAAAAATCCCTTGCAAATATCTCCATTGTAATTAGTAAAGCATCTTCCGGACAAGTTTCAGATCCGAAAAATCATACACGTAATATATCACTTGTGTATGGAGGTGCTAAATTTTTCAATGTCACTTTAATGGATGCAAACGGAAATGCTCTTAATGATACAATTGTAACAGTAAATTTTAACAATCAAACTTTTAATAAAACAACTGATAAAAATGGGACAGTTAATGTTGAAATTGAAGGTCTGAAACCTCAAAATTACACCGCAACAGTTACTTTTGAAGGAAATGAAACCCTGGAAAAACAGACTATGGTTATCAATATAATGATTATTAAATCCCCTAGTAAATTAATCGCTCGTGGTTTCACAGCATATTATCCTGACGGAGGATATTTGAACATAACTCTGAAAGATGTGTTCGGAAACAACATCACAGATGCCGATGTTAACATAAACTTGAATAATCAAACTTTCAAAAGAACAACAGATGAATTAGGTCAAATAAAGTTCTTTGCTAATTTATCTGCAGAAATATACAATGTCACAGTTTATTATGATGGGGATGACAGATACATAAATTCTTCAACCAGTGCATATATTAATATTAAAAAGACATACACACTTTTGCAAGCTTCTGGCTTTACAACAGTTTATCAAGACGGAAAATATCTTGTAGTTACATTGAAGGATATTGATGGAAATAATATTGGTAATGTGAATGTTACTTTTAGATTGAATAATGAGACTTTTGTCAAAACCACCAACAGTTCAGGTCAGGCCAGTTTGTTTGTTGATTTACCTCCTAAACAGTACAATGCAAGAATCATCTTTGAAGGCAATGACAAATATCATAATTCGTATGCTGATGCAAACATTAGCGTCAAGAGATTGGGCACCACATTGAATGCTTCAGGTTTTACTACTGTCTATGGTGAAGGCAAGTATTTGGTTGCTAATTTGACTGATGTGAACGGTAATCCTATTGGGAATGTCAGTGTTTACATTAGGTTGGATAATGAGACTTTTAATATGACTACTGACGGTAATGGTCAGGTTAGTTTGTTTGTTGACTTGTTACCTAAACAATATGATGCATTTATTGCGTTTGATGGTGATGAAAGGTATATTAATTCTTATGTTAATGTTCCTGTTGTTGTTAATAGGTTGGATACAGTATTGGAGGCTAGTGATGTTACTACTGTTTATGGTGAAGGTAAGGGTTTGGTTGCCACTTTAAAGGATGTTAAAGGTAATGCTGTTGAGAATGTTACTGTTTCCATTAGGTTGAATGATGAGACTTTTAATATGACTACTGATGCTAGTGGTCAGGTTAGTTTGTTTGTTGACTTGTTGCCTAAGTATTATCATGCAGCAGTCGTTTTTGCCGGTGATAACAGATATAATTATTCTTATACTGTCGCAAATGTCACTGTAAATAAATTGGCTACTGTTTTGAATGCTTCAGGTTTTACTACCGTTTATGGTGAAGGCAAGTATTTGGTTGCTAATTTGACTGATGTGAACGGTAATCCTATTGGGAATGTCAGTGTTTACATTGGGTTGGATAATGAGACTTTTAATATGACTACTGATGCTAATGGTCAGGTTAGTTTGTTTGTTGACTTGTTGGCTAAACAGTACAATGCTTTGGTTGCATTTGATGGTGATGAAAGGTATATTAATTCTCATGTCATTGTTCCTGTTGTTGTTAATAGGTTGGATACAGTATTGGAGGCTAGTGATGTTACTACTGTTTATGGTGAAGGTAAGAGTTTGGTTGCCACTTTAAAGGATGTTAAAGGTAATGCTGTTGAGAATGTTACTGTTTCCATTAGGTTGAATGATGAGACTTTTAATATGACTACTGATGCTAATGGTCAGGTTAGTTTGTTTGTTGACTTGTTGCCTAAGTATTATCATGCAGCAGTCGTTTTTGCCGGTGATAAC
>JAFUIW010000023.1 GCA_017473945.1 Methanobrevibacter sp.
GACTTATCTTGGAGACAAGTTCTTCCCGACTCATGAGGAAACAGTCAATGAAATCAACCGCCTTCTGGACAGGACTGAGGTCTTTGAAATAACAGTTGAGCATATGAGCGGTAAAGTTGTTAAAGAAAAGTAGTTGTTATCATTAACTATAATAATGATTATCCAAAAATATTAATATGATTATGTTTGATTTAGATTCCGTTGATAAAATTTCGTTCAGATACTCCAATATTGTTCCTGAAGATTACGATGTTAGTGAAATCAGGTTTACTTTTGATTTCATTTACCTTGTATTGAAAAGAGATGCAAATATAGACAGTGCCATAAGAGGAGTTGCCAATGAGCATGGTTTAAAGAAGGATTATCTTAAAAATTATTTAATCGAAAATAAATATATTCTAACCAAATCAGACAGAAACGAATTTTCAAAGCAAATTAAAAAATACACCACAAAGCATCTGAAAAAGATTCTAAAAAGGCACGGACTTAAGAAATCCGGAAAACGTGAAGTTATAGAAGAGAGAATATTTGAAAACAACCTGCTTGGAAATTCATATTACCTATCATCAAAATCCAAAGTATTCTATAAAAACAAGAAAAGAAGAGTTAGAATTTTCAATGAATTTTTAGAGGACTATTACTATTTTGATGAGTTCAATGAATATTATATGGACAACTACAGGAAAAAAGAGGATAAGATTCCTGTGGAATTTGTTAAACAATTTATCATGAAATCCTTTGATGAAAAGAACCATAGGATGTATGCCCTGAACAATCAGGTAATGGTTGAAATCTACAGCAATAAGGGTCAATATAAAAATATGCTTGAGTATGTATTGAGGAATTTCTGCATCAACTTAAACCCTGTATGGAAACTGGATAACTTGAATGAGCATGGCGGAATTCCTATAATGACCTATGATAACTTGATGTTTTTAAAGGAGAAATTGGGTAAAAACAGGATTATTTCCCTATATTACGTCGTTTGGGATTCATTTAATTTTGATGAGATAATTGTCTCAAAATATATTGGCTATAGATATCTAAAAGATATTTTGAATCTGAAGGATTATAGCAGAATTAACAATGAGTTGTCTGATAAGTTTTATTCAAATGAAGATTTGAAAATCAAAAGGATAACCCAAAAGACTTTATTTGATTTTTAAATGATGAATTAATCATTATCTATTTTTAAAAAAATAAGAATTGATAGCTGATGCTATCAATCTGGTCTGTCTGTATTGAATTTATCACTTGATTTGATGCCCACAAGTGATGCAAACACTGAAAGCACACAAGCTACGGTACATATCAGACAGATTGTCTGTGAAGCCTGCACAATCATGCCTGCATATTGCGGAGCCAGTTCCAGATTGCCCATTACCCAGGCAAATACCAGTGTCAGAAGACCCAGACTCATTGTCTGGCCGATTGTTCTCATTGTTGCCTGTGATGCTGAAGCGGTTGGAGCGTCCTTTGGAGGAACTGAACTCATTATCGCATTCATGTTCGGGCTTGAGAAAAGTCCCATACCTATACCCTGCAGCACCATTGCCAATACAACAACATACAATGGTGTATCTCCTGTCACGAATGTTAGAATGGCAAGTGCAACAGCAGCAATGCCGATACCGATAGCGGCAAGTTTCTGCGGATGTATTTTATCTGAAAGCTTACCTGTATTAGGAGCCATTATTGCCATGATGATAGGTGTTATAATCAGTATCATACCTGACATCTGTGCATCCCAGCCTCTCACGTACTGGAAATGATAGTTAAGGATTGTGGTAACGACCATTATCGCCAGATAACTGCATAAAGCCGCTATGTTTGATGATGTGAATTTCTTGTTTTTAAAGAGATTCATGTTGAATACCGGAGAAGTTTGCCTTAACTCGTAAGCTCCAAAAATTACAAGTAAAATTATACCTGCAACGGTTAATATTTTACCGGTTGTAGTAATCAATGTTGTAAATCCATAGATGAATGCTAAAATTCCTATTGCGTATAAGATGGATCCGACCTTGTCGATTTTATCCTTTTCATAGGTTTTCCACTCTTGAGGAATTTTCAAAATCATCAATATGATACACAATAACAAAAATGGTATCACAAAGTAAAACATTGATCTCCATCCGAGGTTGTGGACCAGAAATCCGCAGATTACCGGTGAAAGTGAGGTTGCAAGATAAACACCTGTCACAGTAAATCCTAATGCCTTTCCCCTGTTTTGAGGCTTTACTGCCTGAACTACCATGGCCATTGCGGAAACGTTTAGGAATGCAACGCCTGCACCCTGAATAATTCTGAATGCCAGAAATGATTCAGTTGAAAATGCAAGACATGCTCCGATTGAACCTGCAAGGAACACAAGAATTCCTGCAAGTAAAGATTTTTTAACTCCGAATTTACCTGAAATTTGCCCTGCAGGAACCGTAAACACTGCCACAACAAGGAAAAATATTGTCGGCACCCAGTTTTGGATGACATTGTTCATTGCAAATTCCTGTGCAATTGCAGGAACACCAATTATAATACCATTTGACAAGAACACCGCAAAAAATGATGTTATAAATGATACGAATATTACATATGTTTCAAATTCTATTTTCATAATCTACCCTCTTTTTTATATATTGAACGAATCTTTTGAGCGAATACCCACTCAAGAGGCAAATATTGCTATCATGCAAATTACAGTACAAATTAAACTAATAATTTGTGAACTTTTAATGATTAAATCAGCATATTGTGAAGAAAACTTTAAACTGCCCATGAACCATGCAAATACCAATGTCAAAAGTCCAAGACTCATTGTCTGACCTATTGTTCTCATGGCGGATTGGGCAGCAGAAGCATTTGGAGTTTCATTTGGAGGAACTGAACTCATTATTGCATTGGTATTAGGTGTTGTAAACAATCCCATTCCGATTCCCTGAAGAATCATGGCAATCACAATTAGATACAATGGGGTTGAAGCGTCCAAAAACAGCATTATCACAAGGGTCATTGTAGCTATTGCCATTCCAATTGCGGCCAGTTTTTGCGGATGTATTCTGTCTGATAGCTTACCTGCATTAGGAGCAATAATGGCCATTATCAATGGAGTTATTATTAACAAAAGTCCTGAAATCTGTGCATTCCATCCTCGAACATACTGGAAATGATAATTCAACAGTGTGGTTATGGCTGCAATTGCAAGATAGCTGCATAATGCCGCAATATTGGATGATGTGAATTTCATGTTTTTAAACAGGTTCATGTTGAACGCCGGACTGTCAGTGTTGAGTTCATAATATCCGAATATGACTAGCAGGCATATGCCGGCAATGGTGCTGATTATTCCGGCTGTATTCATCAGGTTTGTAAATCCATATATAAAAAGCACAATACCAATGCCATATATTATGTATCCCACTGAATCAATCTTATTGTTTTCATAGGTTTTCCATTCTCCTGGGATTTTAACAAGCATTAGTATGATGCATAATGCCAAAAATGGAATTACAAAGTAAAACATTGACCTCCAACCTAAGTTATAGACTAAAAATCCGCAGAAAACCGGGGACAGGGATCCTGCCAGATAAATTCCGGTTACTGTAAATCCCAAAGCCTTTCCCCTATTTTTAGGATTGATTGCTTGAACTACCATTGCCATAGCCGATACATTTAAAAATGCCATTCCTATACCTTGAATTACACGAAACAATAAAAAGGTCTCTGTTGAAAATGACAAAGCACCTCCTATTGAAGCTATGAGAAAAATACCCACTCCTACAATCAATGATTTTTTAATGCCGTATTTTCCTGAAATTTGTCCTGCAGGAAGTGTAAATACTGCCACAACAAGCAGTGCTATTGTTGGAATCCAGTTTTGGACGACATTGTTCATTCCAAATTCATTTGCTATTGCTGGAACTCCCAATACGATTCCTGATGATAGAAACACTGCAAAAAATGATGTTATAAACGATACGAATATTACGTATGTTTCAAATTCAAGCTTCATAATTAATCCTCTTTTTTATAACTCTTCTGTTAGTTTCATTCCATTTATTGCTATTTCCTTTATTCTTTTTTTAAGTTCATAGTCTTCATCGGTTATTCCGACTTTAGCCTCCCAGTCCTTTGAGATTTTTCTTAATTTAGGGACAAGCTCATTTCCTTTTGAAGTTGTCTTAAGCATGTATTTTCTTCTGTTTTCAGGATTGACCTCCCTTTGGATATAGCCCTGGTCTTCAAGTTTTTTAAGTGATTTGGCCACATTTGCCTTGCTTTGGCCGAACATTGCAACCAAATCGTCTTGAGATATTCCGGGATTGTCATATATTCCCATTATGAATCTCATTTCATGGCCTAAATTCAAGTCTTTAATTTTTGAATTGAGATATTTCATCTGGTTTTTTGAAATATTGTGTATCCATGCAATGAATGGTGAGCTGTCCCATATTCCTTGTATGTAATCATCTTGATTCATATTTAAAAGTATGTTTTAAGAATATATAAATGTTTCATATGAAACAGTTAATTAGTAAACGGTTATTTTCATTCATAAAATTTTTGTTACATTTGATAAATAACACTTTTTAATGAGTATAGTGGTTAAACGTTAAGTTTTTTCATTAATTTTTTTAAAATGGCTTAAAATAACTTATTGGTTTATGATTGGAAAATATTTTAAATGACTATTTAGAAATATAATATTAATTATTAATTTTTGGAGTAATTATTATGAATAAAATTGAAATTGAGTTAACTGATGATCAGCTTGAAAAGGTGAAACACTTAGAGTCCAAAAATATTTCTGTCGGTGAAGCTATTGACATGCTTTTTGAAGCAAAAGAAAAAACATTTTCTGAATTGGAATCACTTGATGAAGAGATTTCTCTGCTTGAAAAGGTTAAAGATTCAACCTTGGATGTTGATGCAAAAGCTGAAAACCTTGAAGATAATTATGGGGATGTGGAAAAGACCTATGACCAGCATGTGTTGGAATACAAACAAAGGCTCAGCTGGGCAAAAGATGTCTTTAAATTCTAATTCTTCTTTTTTTTATTTTTCTTTAAATTTGATAAAATTGCTTTCAGTTTGTAATATTGTAGGCATTTAAAACTACTTATTTTAAATATCAGTAACTTCTAACCATTATTTGAAAAAAATATTTTGTAAGGAGTTATTATGCTGGATTTTGAAAAGATTGCTGAACTTTCTTTCATCACCTTGGAGCTTGATGAAATTGTGGTGTTTGATAATGGAATGATAATCACAAAAGAGAATGTAGGCAACTTCATCAACAATACATTTGATGCCTGATTTCATGTCTGGATCTTATTTTAATGTTATATGCTCAATAAATTTCATTTAGGATGTAAAATACTGAAGTTCAATAAGTTAGGATTTAAGATAGAACCTTAATGCCACAAACCATCACATCTTCTTTTAAAAATTGCTTTAAACTTGTAATTTTATAAAACAACTTCAATTTTGCTTTTAAAAATGAGAATAACTTATATAATAGCTATTTTAATAGATATAACTACATCATTTTAAGAATTTTAAAAAACAAATAAAAATGAGGTGTTATTTCTATGACAAATTTTGATTTTTTGAAAAGCTTCAACAGTGAACTTTATGAAATTGGGATTAAACTTGAAGAGGATGTATTGGATGCTCCAAGGGCAGTGACTGCAGATGCAACACTGTTTCTTGAAACATTGGTAAAGGACATCTACAGGCTATCTCAAAAGAAGCTGGAAAAGAATCTGATTTCATTTTACAAAAAAATCGACA
>JAFUIW010000024.1 GCA_017473945.1 Methanobrevibacter sp.
AACCTGATGTGTAAATCATGTATGCCAAATCATCAGGAGTGATTATAACATCTGGATTTGAAGTATTTGTTTCTTCAAGCAACTCTTTGACATTCAATGAATTGTGGTTGTCTTCTTCTGAGATGATGTAGTCTGCCTGACTGTTTTCATAGATGTAATCGATTCTGTCCTGTGGGTATTCCAAATCTATTGGGATGTATGCACATCCTGCTTTCAGGATACCGAGAATGGATGCAATAAAATCGCTGTTTCTGTGAAGCATTATCAGGACATTGCTTTTTGGTTTGACTCCTTTTTTGATTAACGCATTAGCAATCTTGTTTGCTTTTTGGTTAAGTTCATCAGCAGTCAGTGTCGCATCCTCTGCAACAAGTGCAATGTTATCTGGATTTGCTTCTACTTGCATTTCAAAGCGTTTGTGGATAATTGGAGTTTCCACAGGGGTGAAAACAGGTAACTCCTTAGGACTTTCTAATTCAATATCACAAATTCTTTGTTTTTCGATATTGTTTGAAACAAATTGTTCTAAGACAAATTTCATTGAATTTATGAATGTCTTAATGTAATCTTCACTGTACAATTGGTCATTGTATAGGATTTCAAATTCAAGGCTGTCTTCAAAGGCATTTAAATCGAAATTGATTTTGTATGCAGTTGCTACTAGGTCTTCATCCACCAGTTCATAATCTTCATAGGATTTGCCATTGATGATAATGCCATCTGCATCTAAGAATTCTTGATATGTGAAGAAGAATTCAGGTTTTAACTGGTAGTCTTTAGCAATGTTTGTGTATGGGTATTCACTGTGACTTATTGTATCTTTCCATACTTCATCGATGTTATTGATAAATTCTTTGATTGTTTCTTGTCTGTTTTCGTTGTTGAATATTAATGGAAGTGTTTTTACTAAGAACCCTTGAGTGTCGTAGTAATATGGGTTTGATCTTCCATTGAATATTGTTGTAATCAATGTCTTGTCGCTGAATGTGTACTTGTTCAATGTTAATGTGAGTGCGGATAAAATCAATGCATTCTGACTTAATGAATATTTGTTGCACAGTTCCTTGATTTCAGCTGAATCAAGCACATCTTTAACTGTTTTTATAGTTCCTTCATCAGGGTTTCCGTTGAGGTTTGGTGTAAGCACGGTTGATTCGATTTCCTGTGACAGTTTTTCATCAAAAAACTCTTTAGCAGCACTGTATTTTTCGCTATTTGATGCATCAGATTCAATAAGACTGTATACATATCCGTCAACAATTTCTTCTGACAGCTCTCTGTTTTCATAGGCGTTTGCTATGTCGGTGAAGATGTTGATTTGTGATACACCGTCTGTAATTATGTGGTGGAAATCAGTGAAGAGTACTGTTTCATCATCTGTTTCATATATTTTGAATCTGAATAATTGGCCTTCAGTTAAATCAAATGCCTTAACATCATTTTTCCTGATTTCTTCATCGCTTATTGAATTCACTTTAATGATTTCGATTTCATCTATTTCAGCTTCATCATTTCTTTGTTGTTTTAGGGAACCGTCATCTGTGGTTATGATTCTTGTTTTGATGTATGGATGAGCTTCTACAGTTTTGATTACTGCTTCTTTTAATTTTTCAGCATCAACATCGCTTCCAAATCTCAGTATTGTTGGCATTGTGTATTTGATTTCACCAGGACTTTGCATGCACTCGTAGTATACTCCCATTTGGTTGTCAGTCAATGGGAAGTACTCCAACTCGTCAGCTAATTTAATGAACTCTTCTAAATTGGAATCTTTTTCACTGCCATCTATTTCTGATGCGAGTTTTCTGATTGTCGGATCATTGAATAGTACTGAAATGTCAAGGTTTACGCCCATTTGTGCATAAATCAGTGAGTTGAATTTCATTAGGATTAATGATGTAAATCCGATTGCGTATAAGTCATCGGTTACACCGAATTGGTCGGTGTTGATGAGTTCCGCTGCAATTTCAAAGAGTTTTTCCTCGGTTTCGCTTTCAGCAGCCACATATTCAAGGTCAAGTTTAGGTTCTGGAAGTGCCTTTATGTCTGTTTTACCGTTTGGTGTTTGTGGCATTTCATCAAGCTGCATGTATGCAGTAGGAACCATATATTTGGTTAATTTATCTTTAATGAACTCTTTTATGCTTCTTGGCTCAACTGCTTCATCAGCGGTATAGTATGCACAGAGGTGGTCGTTGTTGTTGATTTCCTTGATTACAACAACTGCCTGTTTCACTGATGGGTATTTGTTTATGCTTGATTCGATTTCTCCGATTTCTATTCTTAATCCTCTGAGTTTGATTTGGTTGTCGATTCTTCCCTGAATGTCTATTTCACCGTTAGGCCTTGCGATTGCGTAGTCTCCACTTCTGTAGTATGGGATATCGTTTATGGTTAGGAACACTTCTTCGGTCTTGTCAGGCATGTTGTAGTATCCTTTACCTACACTGACACCTCCGATGTAGAGTTCTCCCATTACTCCCTGTGGCAAGAGTTTTCCATCAATATCGCGAACGTCTGTTACGTAGTTGTGTAGCGGAAGACCAACTGTTATGTCATCACTGTCTGTAATTTCCTTGTTGTTTGATGTGATTGTGGTTTCTGTTGGCCCGTAACTGTTGTATACGATTGCATCTGAGTATTTCTTGAAGTTTTCGTATACTTTGGTTGAGAACTGTTCTCCTCCGAGGAATACGCATTTAAGACAACTGATTACTTCGCAGAATTCAGGTACTTCAAGGTATGATGCGAGTCTTGAAGGTGTGATTTCTGATACTTCAGGTTTTTCACCGGAAATTAATTCGATTAATTCAGGAATGTTCTTGATTTGAGTATCACTAGCTAATATTAATTTGAGTCCGTTTGTAAGTGATGTGAGCATGTCGTCTACGGATACGTCAAATGATACTGTTGCAAGACAGAGTAAGCTTTCATATTGTGATTTAGGGTTTTGCACTTGGTTTGCAATGTTTTCGTGTGAAATCATTACTCCTTTAGGATTTCCTGTTGAACCTGAGGTGTAAATCATATATGCCAAATCATCAGATGTGATTTCAATGTTTGGATTGGAATCATTTTCTTCTTTGAGCAGCTCTTTAACGTTCAATGAATTGTCATTGTCCTCATCTGAGATGATGTAGTCTGCCTGACTGTTTTCATAGATGTAATCGATTCTGTCTTGAGGATATTCTAAATCTATTGGAATATATGCACATCCTGCTTTCAGGATACCAAGTATTGAAGCTATTAAGTCGCTGTTCCTGTGAAGCATTATTAAAACATTGCTTTTTGGTTTGACTCCTTTTTTAATCAATGCATTTGCAATCTTATTCGCTTTTTCGTTAAGTTCACCTGCGGTTAATGTTGCATCCTCTGCAACAAGTGATATATAGTCAGGGTTTGCTTCAACTTGCTTTTCAAAGCGTTTGTGAATAATTGGAGTTTCCACTGGGGTGAAAGTAGGCAATTCATATTCGGTTTCTAATTCTATTTCATTAATCATTAATTTATTGATATCAGATTCAATGAAATTATTTAAAACCAAATTAATTGAGTCCAAGAATTTTTGAATATACTCCTCGCTATATAATTGGTCGTTATAATCCAATTTAAATTGGATGTTGTCTTCATAGACAAAAAGATCAAAGTTAATTTTATAGTTTATTGCAGAAAAATCATCGGAACTTAATTCATATTCTTCATAAACCTTATCATTAATTGTAATCTCTTCTGATTTAAAGAATTCTTGATATGAGAAGAAGAATTCTGGTTTTAATTGATAATCTTCTGCAATATGAGTATATGGATATTCACTATGATTTATTGTTTCTTTCCATACATTATCAATTTCGTTAATAAATTCTTTGACAGTCACTTGTCTGTTTTCGTTATTAAATATTAATGGAAGTGTTTTTACTAAGAATCCTTGTGTATTGTAGTAATATGGATTGGATCTTCCATTGAATATTGTTGTTATCAATGTTTTATCACTGAAGGTGTATTTATTCAATGTTAATGTGAGAGCAGACAGGAATAATGCGTTTTGACTTAATGAATAATCATTACAGAATTCTTTAATTTTTTCAGGGTTGATTTCTTTAATGATTGTTTTCATATCACCGTCATCCGGATTTCCGTTAAGGTTTGGTGTCAATACGGTCGATTCAATTTCCTGTGATAGTTTCTCATCAAAGAATTGTTTGGATTTATCATATTTCTCACTGTTTTTGTTATCTTCTTCAATGAGGCTGTAGACATAGCCGTCCACTATTTCTTGTGATAAATCTCTGTTTTCATAAGCATTTGCTATGTCTGTAAACATGCTGATTTGTGATACTCCGTCTGTAATTAAGTGGTGGAAATCACTGAAAAGCACTGTTTCATTAGGAGTTTCATATATTTTAAATCTGAATAATTGATTATCATCAAATTTAAATACTTTCACATCATTTTTGAAGATTTCCTCATCGCTTATTGAGTCAACTTTAACGATTTCGATTTCGTCAATTTCTATATTATCGTTTCTTTGCTGTTTCAATGAGCCATCATCTGTGGTTATTATCCTGGTTTTGATGTATGGGTGATCGTCTACTGTTTTAATTATCGCATCTTTTAATTTACCTGATTCCACATCACTGTCAAATCTTGTGACTGTCGGCATTGTGTATTTGATTTCATCAGGGTTTTGCATGCACTCGTAGTATACACCCAATTGGTTGTCAGTCAATGGGAAGTAATCCAATTTGCCTGCCAATTCGACAAATTCTTCTAAATCAGAATCTTTACCACTCTCTTTTATTTCTGATGCTAACTTTCTAATTGTTGGATCATTGAATAATACTGAAATGTCTAAGTTAACTCCTGTTTCTGCATAGATTAATGAGTTTAATTTCATCAGTATCAGTGATGTAAATCCGATTGCATATAAATCGTCAGTCACACCGAACTGGTCAGTATTAACAAGTTCAGTTGCGATTTCAAAGAGTTTTTGTTCTGTTTCGTTTTCAGCTTCCACATATTCTAAATCCAATTTCGGTTCTGGAAGTGCCTTTATGTCCGTTTTACCGTTCGGTGTCTGTGGCATTTCATCCAGCTGCATGTATGCGGTAGGAATCATATACTTGGTTAATTTGTCTTTCAGGAAGTCTTTTAAACTAGCAGTATCAATCTCATCATCTGCAGTATAGTAAGCACATAAGTGGTCGTTGTTGTTGATTTCCTTAATGACAACAACAGTTTGTTTGACAGATGGATATCTGTTAATGTTGGATTCGATTTCTCCGATTTCTATTCTCAGTCCTCTGAGTTTGATTTGGTTGTCGATTCTTCCAAGAATCTCTATGTCTCCATCAGGCCTTGCGATTGCATAGTCTCCACTTCTGTAGTATGGGATGTTGTTA
This sequence comes from Methanobrevibacter sp., assembly GCA_017473945.1. Taxonomy (GTDB): domain Archaea; phylum Methanobacteriota; class Methanobacteria; order Methanobacteriales; family Methanobacteriaceae; genus Methanocatella. Next base: position 5,400 of record JAFUIW010000024.1, read on the forward strand.
ATGGTTAGGAATACTTCTTCGGTTTGGTCTGGCATGTTGTAGTATCCTTTACCTACACCAACACCACCAATGTATAATTCTCCCATTACTCCGTAAGGCAGTAGTTTACCATCAATATCGCGCACGTCAGTAACGTAATTATATAATGGATAACCGACAGTGATGTCATTAACGTCTGTAATTTCCTTGTTGTTTGATGTGATTGTGGTTTCTGTTGGCCCGTAACTGTTGTATACGATTGCGTCGGAGTGTTTTCTGAAGTTTTCATATACCTTGGTTGAAAACTGTTCTCCTCCGAGGAATAAACATTTCAGGCATTTGATTGCTTGACAGAACTCTTCCACCTCAAGGTGTGAAGCCAGTCTTGAAGGGGTGAAGTCTGCAACTTCCGGTTTCTGCTCGTTGATTAATTCTGTTAATTCAGGAATGTTTTTAATTTGATTGTCATCAGCTAAAATCAATTTAACTCCGTTTGAAAGGGAGGTCAGGATATCGTCCACGGACACGTCAAAGGAAACTGTGGTAATACATAATAAGCTTTCGTATTGTGATTTTGGGTTTTCCACCTGGTTACAGATGTTTTCGTGTGAAATCATCACTCCCTTAGGATTACCTGTTGAACCTGAGGTGTAGATCATGTATGCCAGGTCATCCGGTGTGATTTCGACATCAGGATTTTCCGCGTTTGTTTCCTTGAGCAGGTCCTTAACGTTAAGTGAGTTATCATTATCTTCGTCTGATATGATGTAGTCTGCTTGACTGTTTTCATAAATGTAATTTATCCTCTCTTGAGGATATTCCAAATCGATTGGGATATATGCACAGCCTGCTTTCATGATACCTAATATAGATGCTATTAAGTCGCTGTTCCTGTGAAGCATTACCAACACATTGCTTTTTGGTTTGACTCCTTTCTTAATCAGAGCATTAGCAATTTTATTTGCCTTTTCGTTAAGTTCAGATGAGGTCAATGTGGCATCCTGAGCTACAAGTGCAATATAGTCAGGGTCAGCTGCAACCTGTTTTTCAAAGCGTTTATGCAAAAGGGGAGTTTCCACAGGTGTGAAAGTTGGTATTTCATAGTTTTTGCTCAGTTCAATTTTATTGATTCTTAATTTTTCGATATCTTCATTAATAAACTGGGTTATGGTGTTTAAAATACCATTCAGGAATATCTTAATGTATTTTTCGGTGTATAACTGATCATTGTATAATATTGCCAATTCGATGTTGTCTTCACTTTCTTTGACATCCATTGTTATCTTGTAGTTGGTTTCAATGGTTTCCAGGTGAGTATACTGATAGTCCTTGCCGTTTATTGTAATGATTTCCTCATCAAGATTGTTGTAGGTATACATGAACTCAGGTTTTAATTGGAACTCCTCTGAAATCTTTGTATATGGGTAATCTGAATGTTTGATTGTTTCTTTCCAGATTTCAGCAGTCTGATTTAAAAGTTCTTTAACGGAAATTTCCCGGTCCTTATTGATGGATAGTATAGGCAGGGTTTTAACTAAAAATCCTTGAGTATTGTGGTAATCGGAACTTGGCCTACCGTTATAGATGGTTGTCATCAATGTTTCATCTGAAAATGTGTATTTGTTCAGGTTCAGTATGGTACTTGCCATGAACAGGACGTTAGGACTGATTCTTTCATTTGCACAGAATTCCTTAACCAGTTGAGGATTGATGCTTTTTGATACTGACTCCAGTTTTCCGTTATCAGGATTACCATTTAAATTAGGAGTTAAGATTGTTGAGTCAACTTCCTGGGTTAACAATTCATCGAAATATTTTTCAGAGGCAATGTACTCTTCACTTCCTTCATGTTCTGCTTCAATCAATGCATTAGCATATCCGTCAATGACTTCTGCCTTAATTTCTTTTCCTTCATAAGCGTTTGCAAAGTTTCTGAATAACTTGTCAATGGATTCACCATCAGTTATCAGGTGGTGAATGTCAATGAACAGTATGACTGCATCATCGGTTACATATATTTTAGCTCTGAATAGTTGTCCACCCAACAAATCGAATTTCTTGGTATTGAGGTTTTGTATTTCCTCGTCGCTGATTGATGGCACTTCAACAATCGGAATGTCCTCGATAGCAATTGAGTCATCACGTTTGTGCATTAACTTATCACCATGCATGACAATTCTGGTTTTAAGATAAGGATATGCATCTATTGTTTTAATTACAGCCTCTTTTAGTCTTTCAGCGTCAATTTCCCTGTCAAATCTGATTAAGTTAGGAATATTATACTGTGGAACATCAGGGTTCTGTACGCATTCGTAGTATACTCCCATCTGGTTTTCAGTCAATGGGAGGTACATTGCATTTTTGGAATCTTCAATGATTTTATTCAAGTCTTTTGAATCTTTTGCATTGTCTATTAAGTGTGCAATATTTTTAATTGTTGGCTCATCAAGAACCTCGAAAATATTCAAGTTGAAACCCATTTCCTCATAAATGTTGGAAGTATATTTCATCAGAGATAATGATGTAAAACCAATTGCATACAAATCATCGGTCACACCGAATTCATTGGTTTCAGAAATTTCTGATGCCATATTGAACAGTTTCTCTTCGATTTCTGTTTCCGGAGCGACCAGTTCCAAGCTGAGAATCGGTTTAGGAAGAGCTTTTAGGTCTGTTTTTCCGTTTGGTGTTTTCTGCATTTCATCAATTTGCATAAACACTGTCGGAACCATATATTTGGTCAGTCTTTCTTTCAAGTGTTCCTTCAAGTCATTAATGTTAATTTCACTTTCGGCGGTGAAATATGCACATAAATGGTCAGTATTGTTTATTGTTTTAATTACAACAACATTCTCTTTTATATCTGGGAATTTTGCGATGTTTGACTCTATCTCGCCGATTTCTATCCTCAAACCTCTTAACTTGATTTGGTTGTCAATCCTTCCTTTAATTTCAATTTCACCATTGTGATGTTTTATTGCATAGTCTCCACTTCTGTAGTATGGGATGCCGTCTATTTCAAGGAAGACTTCTTTGGTTTTTTCTTCCAGCTCATAGTATCCTTTAGCTACTCCAAAACCACCAATATAAAGTTCTCCCATCACTCCCTCAGGCAATAGTTCACCGTCAATGTCCCTTACTTCAGTCACATAGTTGTATAATGCCTTTCCAACAGTAATGAGTGAGGCATCGGTGATTCTTTTTGCATTGGACAGTACTGTTGTTTCAGTAGGTCCGTAAACGTTATAAAGTGCGGTGTCGCTATTTTCCAAAATGTATGAAAGCAAATCTTGAGGTACCATTTCCCCACCGACTGCAACATATTTGAAGGTGGAAAATTCCTCATTGAATTGTTTGTTTTCAAGATATTCTCTTAATCTTGACGGGGTGGCGAATGTAAGTGCATCTGGTTTTTCTTCACGGATAAGTCTGGTTAAATCAGTGATATTCTTGGTTTCACTGTCATTTGCTAAAACAAATTCCAGACCTAATGTCAGGGTCATAAAATCAAGCAGGAATGCATCGAAAGAAACAGTACTTAAACCAAGGGTTTTGCTCATGCTATTATAGGCAACGGCCAACCTGTTATCTTCAACATCTGTGAACAGGTTTGTAATGTTTTTATGTGAGGTCATTACTCCCTTAGGGTTACCTGTTGAACCTGATGTGTAAATCATGTATGCAAGACTATCTGGGCTGATTTCAACATCTGGATTTTCAATATTTTTTTCTTTGAGTAATTCTTTAACGTTCAATGAATTTACTTTATCCTCATCAGCTATGATATAATCTGCTTGACTGTTTTCATAAATGTAATCGATTCTCTCTTGAGGATATTCCAAATCGATTGGGATATAGGCACAACCTGCTTTTAAGACACCAAGAATTGATGCTATAAGGTCACTGTTTCTGTGAATCATTACCAAAACATTGCTGTTTGGTTTTATTCCTTTTTTGATAAGTGCATTTGCAATCCTGTTGGCTTTTTCGTTAAGTTCACCGTAGGTTAATCTCTCACCATTTGAAACAAGTGCAGGTTTATCCGGTGACTTTTCAGCATGTATTTCAAAACGTTTGTGTATAAAAGGAACTTCAACTTCCTTGAATTCAATGGTTTCCCTTTCTTCAACAAGGGAAATGTCAGATAAGGTTGATTTGGAAATGTCTGTTGATAAAATTTGGTTTATTATGGTATCAATACTTTTTAAAAATGTATTTGCATATTCATCTGAATATAGCTGATCGTTATAGAATGAGGATAAGTGGAATCCCTCATTGGTTTCCATAATGTTCAAATAAAAATTATATCTGTATTTAATGAACGAATTGAGGTCCAAGTCCTCGTTAAATGAATAATAGAATTCTGTCTTGAGACCGTACTCATCAATCACATCATCGATTGAAAAGCCGGCATATTTCATGTTTTCTTCCCAATCCTTTTGAATTTCCAGCAGATAATCTTTTATTGCTGTTTTTCTATTTTCAAAATGGGTGGTGAAAATTATATTGTTTCTATGGAATATGAGATTTTCATCAGAAAAGTTGAATTTGTTCAATGCCAGTGAGACACCAGCTAAAAAAAGAACATTTTCTGAAATTGAATTTTCTTCGCAAAATTCTTTTATTTCAGTGTTTTTAATTTTTAATTCTTTCTGATTTAATTTAGGAGTATTTTTCCCGTTTAAATTAGGATTTAATATTGTTGATTCGTCAACATCTTGAAGGAGTCCTAAAAAGTATTTATTGTAATTAATATCTTTATCAACCATAATATCATTCCATTGTTAATGATTATTAGATAAAGATTTGTTTTTTTATTTAAATAAAGGTTTGCTATTTTATTCAATTTTTAGATTAAATAATTGAATATGATTAAAAAAAAGTATTGTAAATAATGTTGGATGTAATATATTTTTAAAATAAGAAAAATAGAGGAATAATGTTCCTCTTAACGTTTTACTTTTAGGGTTGTTTTGATGGTGTTTTTGAGGTAGGTAACTTGCATGGTGTATTTTTTACCTGACTTGAGTTTGCTGATAACGTTTTTCTTGATGGTAAATTTAGCTATTCCATATTTACTGGTTTTAGCTGTGATTTTCTTACCATTAAGTTTGAGTGTTATCTTTTTACTTTTTACAGCTTTGGCACCGTTTTTGAGTGTTGCCTTAACGGTCAGTTTTTTAGCAGACTTTTTAACTGTGTATTTGCTGGTTTTAAGGTTTTGTTTTACCTTTATGGTCTTTTTAATTGTTTGACCTTTGTATGTTGCTGTTAATTTGTAGGATTTTGGTTTTAAAGTGTTTGGCATTTTCAAAGTAACATAACCTTTGGCATTGGTTTTTACCTTGTAGGTTTTCTTGTTGAGTTTAATGATTACTACTTGGTTTTTACCTACAAATTTACCATTATCACCAACTATTCTTGCTTTAAACTTGGATCCGTCAAAGTAATACATCACAACATTGCTAGCACCACTGAATCTTGATTTTATCGCAATTTTAGTCTTTTTGTTGTCAGCATTTGAAGGGTTTACAACAACAATTGTTTGCTGCTTGGTCAATTTGGTGAATTTAAGGGTTACATATCCTGATTCATCAGTTGTGTAGTTTTTAAATTTACCATTGATTGAAATTGGAACTTTGGTATTGTTTAATGGAATTCCTGCAGAAGTTACTATTTGTATTTTATAATTATAGTTGCTGTTGTAGCCTCTAGTTACATTGGATGAAATAATGGTAGTGTTTATTTTAATATAATTCACAATTGAAATGTTATTGTATGTTGTTGTGATATTATATTCTCCTACATCACGGTCTATTGGAAGTTTGGCCAATCCGTTTTCATCTGCAATTACAGTGTAGTTTTCATTACCGAATTCGAAGATGACTGTTTCTCCTGCACCAACTTTAGCAACAAACGGTGTGTCATTACCGTAATATTTCACTAGGCTATTGGTAATGTTAATATCACTAATTGTATATGCTTTAATGATAGCTACGGCATCTTCAGTTTTTAAATCTATCCAAGTTTCACCATCTTTATCTGTACTTACAAAAGACTTGTTTGGCAAGATTTGAATTCTGCAATTCATTATAAGAGGTACTTTATTTTTAAACAATATTTTAAATGTATCATTCTTTTTGATTTGGATATATTTATTCAGTTTAATTGTTTCATATCCTGCAAATGAACTTACGCCTTCCTGTAAATAAACTACAACACCATTTACTATTATTGCAAATTCATATTCTGCACCTGCATCCTCAAAGTATGTTCCTACAGCAGCAATTAATTCATCTTCATCAGCGGTAAATTCATTGAAATAATATTTTCCATTTTTGTAATGCCCTATTTCTCCACCTATGCCCAGTTGGTAAATCCTGTTGTATGTATCATTGTTAATTATGTAAGCGATACTTGCCTCCTCGGCATATGAATTGTCATAATATGATAAATAGAAATAGCCGTTATCTCCCCAGTTGGTTCCCCAGCTGTTTTTACAAATCCATGCACCGTCACCAGGAGGTCTGTTTTGGGGATTGAAATTACTTGCAGAATAATTATCATCCCATCCTATAAGAGTGACACCATGATCTCCACTGTCTTTGCCGTTATAATATTGCGCTTTATATACTGGGTTATAATATATGCTTTCATTAAAATCTGAATTATGTGTGAGTGCAACAGCACCATATTTAATCAATGCTTCTTTAAGTAGTGGAATTATATCTTGAACCTTATTTCTTGCAGGGATAACAATAGCATTTTGAATATGAATGTCTTCAGGAGTTATAAACAATGAAGATATTTTACCAAGTTCATCATAACCGTCATATTCTTCAGGGTAAATTCCCATCCAATCAATCAGATAGTTTATGGCCTCATTAATTCCTGCCCCTTCAACGTTATCTGTACTTCCATATTTTGAATATTTGAGCATTGAATTTTGAACATTATTTACAGATAATGAATAATTCGCATTTGCATATCTCATAAGTGCGGATTCTAATGCCGCCATGTTAGCGAATGACCAACATGCTCCCATGAATCCTTGGTCTTTTACAGGGGAAACCCAACCGAAAGTTCTTAAATCGAATTTTTCAGGTAATTCATCATATGAAATTGTATTGTTCAATATTATGAATGGATTTGCGGTATTTTCGAAATTATAGTTGTTGTTTGTGTTGTGGAATGAATAATTATCATTAGTAAAGTTGTTTCTACCGGATTTCACATGTGAATTTATTCCATACATGCTTGTAGCATTGGAAGGGTTATTGAAATAATCATCTCCTATTGTCATATTGCAGTCATATATATAGATGGAAGAACCTTCACTGGCAAGATTGTTTTTAAAAGTGCTGTAGGTAATGCGTATGTTTCCCATATCGAAATAAACAGCTCCACCATAGGATATGTCATCTATCAGTGTGTTGGATTCAAATTCTGAATCTTCAATGAACACGTCTGCATAACTTGTATAGACTGCACCGCCTTCATATTTTGCTTTATTTGATGTGAAATTTGTTTTGTAAAGATTTAAGAATCCGCCTAATTGAAGAATAGCTCCTCCGAATCCTGAATAACAGTTATTGAATGTACATTCTTCAATTCTTGCATTTAGACCCTTATCTTTTTTTAAATTTCCATTCACGTCTATAAAGATTGCCCCACCATTATTTTCACTTGTATCATTGTCAAATTCACAATTTGAAATGGTTATTTCATCGATTAATTTAGTTGCAATTGCACCTGCAGTTTTATTTGCATGTAAGTTTTTGAATCTGGAGTTAGCGATTTTTAGTTTTGAATTGTCATCAGCAAATATTGCAGTTGAATACTTTGAAGTTGTATTTAAAAAATCACAATGGTTCATTTTCAAAGTTGAATCGGAAATATAAATGTGGCCTTTGATGATTTTTTCTGAACTGCTGATGAATGTTGAATTGGTGATGTCAGCAATGGAGTAAAAAGCAGTTATTGAAGCTCCATCTTCTCCGGCATTATCAATGAAGTTACAATTTTTTACAGTTAATTTGCAGTTGTTTGTATATACTGCGCCTATGTTGTTAGTTCCGTTACCTGAACAATTTATGAAAGTCACATTGTTTAATATTAAGTTTTTTGTAGATGATATTGCTGAACCCATCTCACAATGTCCATTTTTGATAATTAAATTATTTATCTCAACATTGTTTCCTATGATGGTAAATGCTCTTGCCTGATTTCCGCAGTCAATTACATGACCATTTCCATTAATCACATAATTGTCATTTGTCACGTTTACTCCATTAACATAGAGTAAATCACTATTATTGTTGAATTTATAGTTCTGTTGCATGTCAAAAGTTTTACTTTGAAGTTCCATGTCGCCTTCTAAGGACATGAATGACATGGCTCCCGGACTATCTTCTTTTAAAACATCGGTATTCATATTGTCGGTATCATTTAAATCGGCTGCAGATATTGCAGTGATTGAAAATAATAATATCATCAATATGGATAGATGCAATATATGTTTTTTAAATTTCATATTTTTCTCCAAAAATTTATACAAGATTAATTTTATTTGATAAAATATTTAAATATATTCAAAAAAAAATAAAAAAAGGCGTTAGAGAATTTTTGGCTCTAACGTTTAACTTTTAAGGTGGTTTTGATGGTGTCTTTAAGGTAGGTGATTTTAACTGTGTATTTTTTACCAACCTTGAGTTTCTGGATAACTGCCTTTTTGATTGTAACCTGTGCAATTCCTTTTTTATTAGTTTTACCAGAGTATGTTTTTCCATTTACTTTAAATGAAACTTTTTTATTTTTAATAGCTTTGTTTTTGCTGGTTTTAAGTGTTGCTTTTAAAACTAATTTTTTAGCGGATTTCTTAACTGTTACAGTTTTTTTAGCTGCTTTTAATACTTGTTTCACTTTAACTGTTTTTGAAATGGTCTGTCCTTTGTAGGTAGCTTTTAAAGTGTATTTTCCAGGAGTTACTGTGTAAGGTATTTTTAATGAAACGTAACCCTTCGCATCAGTGGTTCTAGTGTATTTTTTGTTTTTGATTTTGAAGGTTACTTTTTGTCCTTTTCCAACTGGGTTTCCGTAATCATCATAAATTCTAACTTTAAATGCGGTTCCGTCATAGTAGTCCATTGCAATGTTTTTAACACTTGAGAATCTTGAAACGATATTGATGTCCGCTGACACTTCTTCTTCAGTGTTCGGGTTGTACAGTATCAATTCATGTTTGCCGATGTTTAATTTAGGCAATGCAATAGCTACACTACCATTGATATCTGTGGTTAATGTGAAGTTTTTACCGTCAATAGAATATGTAATTTTGGTGTTGTTTAAATACTCATCGTCCACGTCAAAGAATGTTATATTAATTGGTGTGTTAGTGTTGTATGTCCTTGTATATTCATCGTCAACATCTATGGATGAGTATACTTCGAAAACATCGACAAATTCATCGTCATCATATTCAACAGTAATGCTATAGTTTCCAGGAGTCAAGTTTTGATCAAATTCAACTTTTCCGTTTTTAACAGTTGCTGAAGCTATGCTTTTTCCATCTTTTGAAAGAGTAACTTTAGCTCCTTCGATATATCCTTGAATTACAGCTTTGTTCGGATTGTAATGTTGGGTTGGGTTTGATGCCGCATTTTTGTTTTTGAAGGTATATGCTTTAATACAAACTGCTTTTCCCTGAGCACTGTAATCTATGATGTTGTCGCCGTTTTGATATATTGAAGTTCCACTGAAAAAGTATTGTCTTGAATTTTCAAGAACTGGTGCATATTTTGTTTCAATTTGCACTGTAAAACTAGTGTTTTTGCCGACAGCAACTTTTTTGTTTAGTTTAACTGTTTCAAATCCGCTGAATTTTGATTTACCGCTTTGGGTGTAAACCTGTTTTCCGTTTACAAAAATTGTTATTTTATAGTTTTGATTAGCAGTAAAGAAGTATGTGCCGACAGCTGCAATCATTTCACCTTCCATGCTAGTGTAGGTATTTTTGTAAAGTATGTCATTGCCTCTTTCGCTTTTGTAGTAGTCTCCTTGAAAAGCGGCAACGTCATATTGATAAAGCCTGTCGTAGACTTCTGTATTGTTGATTACATAACCTACTGCATAATTAAATCTAAGCGGTGCATCGTAATATGAAAGGTAGAAATAACCGTTATCTCCCCATTCGGTTCCCCAGCTGTTTTTACAAATCCATGCGCCGTCATGGCCAGGATCTATTTTGAAGTTGCCTCTGGAGAAGTTGTCATCCCATCCTACTACTGTAACGAAGTGGTTTCCTAAACTTTGATTGTTACAGTATGACGCTTTTGTATTTTGGTTGTAATAGGCATTGTTGGGATTTGCTCCGTTTACGAAAACAGTCAATGCCCCGTAATTGATTAGAGCATCCTTCATTGAAGTTATATTTACAGGATCAAGGATTACTGCATCTGTAATGTGGTAGCTGTTGTCGGTAAATATGATTGGAGATATTTTTCCAAGTTCATCATATTTGTCGTTTTCAGTGTTTACAACACCTAACCAGCTTAATATGTAACTTAATCCTCCGAAAATGTAGCCTCCTTCAGTCATGGAAGGTTTTCCGTAAATTGAATATCTGATACCTGAGTTTTGTATGTTGTTGTTGGAGATATCTAATTTAATTCCGGTTGCTTTTAGGAATGCGGATTCAAAAGCGCCGGTAGTACCGAATGCCCAACATGCTCCATTTCGTCCTTGGTCTTCAACAGGAGTCACCACTCCAAAGTCACGTAAGTCAAATTTAGCATCATTAACACTTCCATTTACTGCAATTGGATTTAAAACGATTTTTTTACCTGGAAAATCTACGAATGTAGCGAATGTCTCATCATTAAATTCGTATTTATCGTTGCTTTTTGAGAAAAGCCCTTTATAATATGAGCCCTCTTTAAGGAAGTTTCCATGAATTCCCTCTTTGTTGTTTTCAAATGTGGAATTTATTGCTGTAATGAAGCTGGCAAATGAATATATTGCTCCGCCTTCAAAAGCTGTGTTATCTATGAAATTACAATATTCAATTTCCTGGCTGCCGTAGTCCAGATACATTGCTCCTCCGTTAGCGAAGTTCATGTCTTTATAATAAAGAGTATTGTTTTTAAAAAGGCTGCCTCCGGCATAGAATATAGAGTCTGAGGTGTATACTGCTCCACCTGAGTAGGTTGCAATGTTGTTTGTAAAATTGGAGTCTATGATGTTCAATTTTCCTCCAAGCTGCAATATGGCGCCACCGAATTCTGAGGAACATTTGTCAAATAAAGTGTTATTAATAATAACCCATTCATTGGATCTTTCATAGTCACCTCCATTGACATCAGCATAGATTGCCCCACCGTTTTTTGTTGAACTGACATTTGAAAATGTACAGTATTGGATATTTAATGAAAACGGATCGTCTTTATAAACACCTAATTTCTTTACAGCAACTGCACCTCCGGTAGCAATTGCACGTAAATTAGAAAATCTAGTGTTTCTAATGTCTATTTTAGAGCCTGACCCATAAATTGCTGTTGCATAGGTGGATGTTGCATTCTCAAAAACGCTGTTTTTAACATCAACCAAAGTCTTTACAGTATAAACTAATGACCATTTTACAGGATTTTTGTTTCTAAATGTGGTCTTTTGTAGGTATAGCTGGCTGTCATCGGTATAAATTGCTGAGCCTTCAGGAGCATCATTGTTTTCAAACAGACAATTGTTGGTGATTAATGTACTTTTATATGAATAAACTGCCGCACCTGATTCTTTGTCTTTATTGTCAATAAATTTAACATTATTTAATGTTAATTTGGCATTATTTAGTATTATAGCACTTTCGCCACAGTTTTTAATTGTCAAATCTCTTATTGTAAATTCTCCATTCATTAATTTGAATACTCCTGCACTATTTTTACCATCGATAACATGATTATTACCATTGATAGGATAATTTGAATCATATCCAGTAATATTAATTCTTTTCACATCGTTTTCTTCGTCAAATGCATAATCTGTTATTAAATCTGCTTTGGTACTTTTTAATTGGTAAGTTAAATCGGCATAGGTTCTAACATCACCAATCGATACAACATCTCCGTCAGTCATTTCCAGACTGTTGTCGGTCTGATTTGTATCTTCAGCAAAAACAAATCCAACAGAGAAAATCATTAACGCAAGAAATATTATACTTATCTTTAAAAATTTCAAGTTTATCTTCTCCATTTATTTATGATTAGTCTTTTATTGTTAATTATATTAAAATATTTTCAGTATTGTGCATTAAATGTATACTTTTTTTGTTAATTGTTAAGAGTGGGGACAGGATATTTAATGGAGGGGTCAGTATTAAACAAAAAAATGCATTATAAAAAATAAAGGAATGTGAGATGTCTCACATTGAAAAAAAGAATAAAACAAAAAGTTTTAGCTTAAAATTGATTTGATAGTATCTTGGTCTGGAGCATCGATTTCAACTATTTTGCCATCAGCATTATAATCGAAAATTGCACGACCGTCTTTTTCAGTGATGAATCCATCGTGACCTGCGAGATTTAATGGGTTTTCACCGGTTACATTTTCAAATTTACCATCTTTAGCGAAGAATATTTTAACGATTATAGTTGTGTCGTTGTTGTAGAATGTAGTAGCGGATTCTTTACAATCTTCACCAAATGCAGTGGTATCGTTAGCTAACATTCTTGCAGATTCATTTTCTTTAAATCCT
>JAFUIW010000025.1 GCA_017473945.1 Methanobrevibacter sp.
ATCAAATACAGTGGCGATGAAACATACAAGGCATCAAGCAAAAAAGCAAAAATAACAATTAAATAAGTGAGATTCAACTCTCACTACCTTTTTTTTTTAATAGTTTCTTAATTTAAATTAAAGATAACTTTATTAACTATTTTTTACATAACATCTATTATCTTTTAGTAATCTATTGATTGCTTTTAGTGTGAATTGATAGGTTAGGAGGTGATAGGTATAAGAGATGATGTGAAATTATTCACATTTTTAATGATTATCTGTTTTCTAATTTCACTTTCATCAGTATCGGCAGTGGATTTGAATATGACTAATTCCACCAATGACTTATCAGCAATAAATGATATGTCAATATTGGCCGCTGATGATGAAGAAGTTCCAGATCAACCCGATTTGGTTATAAATGATACAATTTATGTAACTTCAGATAATTTTGATGATTATTTCACAGATGGGGTTCTTACCTCAAAATTTGATGGCAAGACATTAATATTTGATCAAAACTTTGAAAATCTTGGTCAAATTGTTATTAAAGCGAAAAATGTTACAATCAAAGGAACTGGATACACATTAAAGAATACGGTATTTCAGATTGATGCCCGTGATGTGACATTATCAGATATCAATTTAGAGTTGGACAGTGAATTCAAAAACAATGATGGTGCTGGAATTTTAATCTTTTCAGATTATGCCAGTTTAATTAATGTAAACGTTAATTATGTGGTCCCCCGCAATGTTGAAGCATATGGAATATATGCAGCAGGGGAAGAGAAAAACCCATTGAGAAACTTGAAGATAATGAATTCGTATGTCAACTTCGAAGGGCATAATGATGATGTTAACGTCTATAATTGTGGATTTAAATTGGTGAACTGTAAGGATTCATTAATTGACAATAACACATTTATTTCTGCATTGCCTCTAAAAGATATTGTATTTGGGGCTAACGGTGCAGAGCTTGCATCAGATTTGGTATTAACAGTAGGTATTGGAAGTTCAAATAATATAACTTTCACAAACAATCATCTTTTCTCAGAGGTAAACAAAAGACCTGAGAATCGTTATCCTTCCCTCGATTGCATGCTAATCTCAAAAACGGATAATTCATTAATATGCAATAATTCCATCTTCATGACGGACTTTTTAACATATCCCGGTACTGACAACTATCTTTATGGATTGGACATTTATGACCTGAACAATCTGACAGTTTGCCACAACAATATTTCAATCATAACAACTGGAGGTAAACTGGCTGCGGGAACCGCTTATCCGATACAGGTCACAGGTCCGATTTCCTATGTGAATATCACTAAAAATGACTTGTATTCATTTTCCAATGGTCCAAACATTGGAATATATTCACAAAACTTCTTCGGGGAAACAACACTGTCCATTACAGACAACAATATTAACATTACAGGACTGGCTGGAACTCACGAATGGGCTTTGGTAGCAGGAATTGAGTCTCAGGATTCACATTCCACAATTCTCAACAATAGAATTGAAGTTCACAGTGTAGGTGCAGTCGGTATCGATGACAATATCTATGGTGTCAGTTATCGTCAGTCAACTTCAGGCGATCACCAGTATGATATTGAAAACAATACTGTATTCAGTGACGGATTTTATGCTGTTAACCTGTTAAGTTCAGTTGATTCAAAGGTACTTAATAACCTATTGGTCTCTTACAATTCAAAGGCCAGTAACGGTTATAACGGATTTAGATATTGGGACATGGCAGGCCATGATGGTCTGGAATTTTACAACAATCAGGTCATAAGGGCTTTTGATTATTTCGCAATAAACAATAACAATATTGATAATGGCGATAAAAATGATTATTCCACTCCAAAAAACAATAAGGACATTTCTAATAAAATCAATGGGGATGTACTTAGCAGTGATAAATCAGATAACAAGTATTCATTTAATCCATTGATTCCGGGAGATGCTAAGGAGCAAAGTCAAAATTACAATCAGGAAACACAAGATGGCATAAATACCAATACTGATGGGGACTCTGATGATGGAACTTCCAAAGGAGATTCCACAAGACAGTCAATGTCTTTAAAAGATTATCTCATTAATTTCATAAATTCAAATACTGAAGGAGGAAAAGTAAATACCACTTCATTCAACGGTCAAAATGTCAATGCCCGTTCAAATGAAAGTGATACAACTCCATCCGCTGAAGGAAGTACAAGTGCTGCAAGCCAGTCCAAATCCTCAAGCGGTGTAGATTCTTCAACAGGAGAATCAGAAAGTGTCAGTAAAAAAGTAT
Organism: Methanobrevibacter sp.; assembly: GCA_017473945.1. Lineage (GTDB taxonomy): Archaea > Methanobacteriota > Methanobacteria > Methanobacteriales > Methanobacteriaceae > Methanocatella. The sequence goes on from JAFUIW010000025.1 coordinate 2,285, forward strand.
TCGAAATTGAAGAAAAAAATGAGGATGGGTTCATTCCATCAATATTTTTCATCATTCCTGTGTTGATATTGTTATTCGTTGGAATTAGACGCAGAAAAACAAACTTGGATTAAATAGTTGTTTAACAACTATTCTCTTTTTTTATTTTTTTCATTAATTATATTGATAGTTTTATATATCTTTTTTTTCAAAACTATATATATCATAGACAAATGATATTTTATAAAGTATAATTAATAATAATTGAGGTAATTTATTTGAATAAAAATAAAATGATTTTTATTTCATTTATTGTCTTGGCATTATTCACTATATCTGCCGCAAGCGCTTCAGAATTGAATTCTACTGATGTCGCACTGGATAACGGCACTTCACTTCAGGATGCAGGCATTAATGAAATATATGTGGACAATCATGGAAGCAATTCCAATGATGGAACAAAGGATTCTCCAGTAAAAACAATTGCAAATGCATTATCTACGGTTTCAGACAATGCTACAATTTATATGGCTGGCGGAGAATTCAGGGGAGATGGAAACACAAGACTGAACATCGACAAGTCACTGACATTCATCGGATCAGACGATACAACAATAAATGGTTTAGGTAAGGATTACATTTTCATTGTTGGTGATGGTGTAAGCGTTACTTTCAAAAACATTAAGTTTGTCAATGCATATAAGTCTCCTGAGTCATATTCAGTCTCTTATAATGAAAAAGTTTATGGGGCTTGCCTTGACATTAAAAATGCAAACGTGAATATTGATAACTGTTCATTTGAAAATAATGTTTTGTCATATGGAAGTATGGACAATTATATTTATGGTGGTGCAGTCAGCAACTTTGGGGACCTGACAGTTACTAATTCCAAGTTCATCAACAACACTGCACTTTCAACCTCCGGTCTTTACTCATATGGAGGGGGTGTGTATAATAAAGGAAAAGCAAGAATATCCAACACTGCTTTCATAGATTCCAAAAGTGTTGATTTCGGAAACGGTGCTGCAATATCCAATGACGGTGAAATTACTGTTGAAAACAGTAAAATCACAGGTTCAGTTGCACTTCATGAAACCAAAGGTTCAGCAATATATAACACCGGTGTTTTTAATCTGGTTAACTCCATAGTTGACAACAACTACATCGAAAGAGCTAACTTCAATTACATTTACGGTGCAATCTACAATTCAGGAACATTCAACGCCCGTGGAAATATCTTCAAAAACAACACAGGATACTATGAAGCACCTAACCCGTCCTACAGAGGATCCCCAAATATTTACAACAGTGGAGTTTTGAACCTGACCTACAATGCATTCATTGATAACGCTCCATTTGAAGGCATCTATCGTGATTTGTACTACAACGGCGGTGAAGTAATCACAATCGATAACAACTGGTGGAACACAAATGAAAACCCTTATGATAAGGAATTGACAAACATAATGGAGGTCAATTCCTGGATAATGTTGAATGTAACTCCTGACTACTCAAAACTAAACATTTCAGATTCAGTTGCAATAAATGCAATATGGACAAACAACATCAATTCATTACCTCAAATCGATGCATTTCCATTATTCAATATTACTTTCAAAACAAATGTTTCAAACAAGGAAATTAGCTCCACAAAACCAATGGCAAGGGGTCAGGCTGAATTCTTATTCGATAACAGTCAAAAAAAGGGATTATATACAGTCACTGCTAATGTGAATTCATTCAGTCAGGACGTGTTGGTAGATGTCGGAAAAGTCGTAACAGACGTGAAATTCACATACAACGAGGATATCACATATTTGGATGATTTGATTGTAAATGTAGAAGTCACAAGCCGTGACAATTCAATTCCTACAGGTGTTGCACTGTTAAAGATTAACGGTGAAACATACAATGTAACTTTGGCCAATGGAAAAGGAACTGCAGTAATTTCAAACCTGACACCTCAGGAATATACATTGGAGGTCATTTATGACGGAAGCGAAAACCACTTCAAGGCATTCAACAAGACAAAGATATCCATTAAAAAGCTCGATGTTGACCTGTCATTGACAATTCCTGAAATTAAGGTTTCACAAAAAGGGCAACTGATTGCAACTTTAGGTCCTAAGAATGTTCAGGGCCAGGCAATTGTTTATGTTGATGGAGTCCGGAAAAAAATCGCTTACCTCTATAACGGAAACACAACAATAGCATTGAACAATTTCGCTGAAGGCAGATATGAAATCACACTTGAATTTGCAGAAACTCCAATCTACAACTCCAAAAGCATCACAGCCATTTTGAATGTAACCAGATACGATTGTGATATAAACATCACTGCAGCTGATGTCAAGGTTGGTGAAAATGCGACTGTGACAATCACTGTTAGTCCTGAATCTTTAAGGGGAGAAGCGACCTTAATAATCAATGGTGTTGAAAACACAATTTTCATTGACAATTCAACCACCAATGTAACCCTGACCAATCTTGAAGGCGGAAAATATAATGTAAACCTGATATTTGACGGGGATTTGAGATATTATCCTGTCAATGTGTCCACATCATTCAGGGTTTTAAGAACTCCTACCGTTTTGGATGTAAAAATAAATCAGAATGACGATTTGAACGGAACAATAATCGTTAAGGTAAACCCTTCAAATGCTAGTGGGGTGGTTGGTGTCTATGTAAATTACAATTCATACAGTTTGAATTTAACCAATGGGCAGGTGGAGTTTGCAGTCAAGTTCGATAAGGGAACAAATTATATTTTTGCTTACTATGAAGGAAATGACCTTTTTGAAGGTGCTTCATGGAACACTACATTGGGCATTGATGATGAATTTGTCTTCATCGGTGAAAATTCAACAGGGTTTGAGCGCAATGACTTCAACTATACTGTCAGACTGCTGGAGGTAACCGGAATCCCAATGCCTGGAAGGGTCGTCAGTGTAGAAATCAACGGTGAAAGATATAATGTTACCACAAACAGCAACGGATTTGCATATCTCAAATTAAATCTTGCCAGTGGAAAATATTCCGTTTCAGCAACCTACAAAAATAAAACTATTTACAATACATTGACAGTCAAGAAAGTTGATTTCAACTTAACATCCGATGATATATCATACGGTGAAACAGAATCTTTAAGAGCAATTTTTGAAAATGGAGTTAAAGGCAGTGTCAAATTCATCGTTAACGGTGAAGAAACTCTAATTAACATCATTAACGGCACTGCAGAGTATAACATTTCAGGTTTGAAAGTCGGCACATATTCAGTTGATGCGATTTATCTTGAAATCACCAAATCCGGAAGTTTCAAGGTAAATAAGGCAGAATTGGACTTAAACGTTACTGCAAGTCCTGCAACTTCATTCATCGATGAGATAATTAGTGTTGATAATCTGGCCAATGCAACAGGTTCATTAATATTTGTTTTCAATGGAAGCGAACATGGAATTCCAATATCTGATGGAAAGGCCAGTTTAAACTTATCCAAACTGAACGAGGGCACATATTCCATTACAGTCAAATATTCGGGTGATGACAATTATATGAGTTCCTCAAAGACTATCAGCTTTTACATCAAGGAATTTGCATCAGACATTATTTTAACTGTCGGAGATGCAGTTTATGGGGATGATTTGATAGCTTCCGTTAGCTTAAACGCTAATGCAACAGGAACAGTTATATTCACAATTGGAAACATTACAAAAGAAGTAAACATTTCTGACGGTAAGGCTTTCTATAACTTCAAGGGCATTGATGCGGGAAATTATAATTTGACTGCATATTATGGTGGAGATTCATATTACATTCCTTCATCTAATGAAACCTCATTAATGGTCATGAAAGCCAATTCAACAATTGAACTTTTTGTCAAGGAAGTTGCTTTGGGAGAAAACATCAGAATATATGCTAATTTAAGTCCTAATGCAAGTGGAAATGTGGTATTCAGTATGACAGGATATTTCTCACCAAGAAACAAGCCAATATCCAATTCCATGTCCACATGGTATATTGCACCTATGAACACTGGAGAGTATGAAGTCATTGCAAGGTATCCTGGAGATAGGAATTACTATGCATCAAACGCAACATTCTTATTAAATGTATATCAGAAAAAATCCATTTTGGATGTGGACTTGTCTGATGCAGGAATTAGTGACAGAATAATCTGTAAAGTTACCCTTAAAAGCAAGGATGGGGAAAAATTGTCATCCAGTGTTGTCTTGAAAGTCAATGACAAATCATACACTGTTGATGTTGCTGACGGCAGTGGATCTTTGGTTTTAGGAAAACTTCCTGTAGGCAATTACAGCTATGAAGTTTCATATGATGGGGATGAAAATTTCACCTCCGCTATCTATCAGGGAACTTTCCAGGTCGTTGATGACTTGCTGAGAGCAAATCTCACAGCTCAAAATCTCACAAAATATTATGGTGGCAGTGACAAACTGCAAATAACATTAAAAGATTCAAATAACCGTCCGTTTGCAAGTCAGGTTGTGAGAGTTAAAATAGGTTCAAATGAATACAAAGTTACCACAAACTCCAACGGTCAGGCATTCTTTGATGCTAGCTTAAATCCTGGAACCTATAAGGTTACAATAATATATGATGAAACCGACAGGTATCATAATGCATCAGCCAATGCCACAATCACAATTTTAAGCACTGTTGAAGGAATAGATGTTGTAAAGCTTTACGGATCAGGAACCCAATACTTTGCGATATTTACAGATGCAAACGGTAAGGCATTGTCAAATACCAAAGTAACATTCAAGCTTTCAGGAAAGTCATATACAATTTCAACCCTTCCGAATGGTATTGCAAGGATAAACATTAACATCAAGCCTGGAACCTATACAATCACTTCAGTTAACCCTGCAACAGGTGAAAAGCTAACCAATAAGATTACAATATACTACCAGATAATGGGTAAAGAC
>JAFUIW010000026.1 GCA_017473945.1 Methanobrevibacter sp.
TGGGTAAAGACTCATCCAACTATATTGGTGCCAAAACCACTTATAAGGTACGCATATATAACAGCAATCTAAAACCAGTGGGTGCTGGAAAAGTCGTTAAGTTTAAGATTAACGGCAAAACATATAAAGCAAAAACCAACAAGAATGGCTATGCAAAATTGTCAATTAAACTTAAAACCGCTAAAAAATACACAGTGACAGTAACATATTCCAAATACAAGATATCCAACAAGATTACAGTTAAAAAGCTGTTGTCAGCCAAAAACATATCAAAGAAAAAATCAAAGACAGCCAAGTTCCAGGCAAAACTGGTCAACAGTAAGGGTAAGGTTCTGAAAGGCAAAAAGCTTACTTTCAAATTGGACGGCAAGAAATACACTGCCAAAACTAATAAGAAAGGAATAGCTACAATTAAAATTAAAACCAATTTAAAGGTGGGTAAACATAAAATCGTTACATCTTATGGTAAAAATAAGATAACTAACACCATAACAGTCAAAAAATAGAAGTTTTCATTAAAAACTTCTTTTATTTATTTTTTCAGATACCATTGTCAAAGTGCAATCGATGATTTTTCTCAAAACATTCGTAATTCTAATTTTTACATTTAATTATTTAACAAGATTTTTTAATGTGTTCAATATTCTTTATCGTTTCTTCAAGTATTTGGTGGGGAAAAATTTTATTAATTTTTGAATCAAAGTATTATTTATGATTTTTAAAATTCTGGCCAGGGGTCATGAGAATGTAACCTCAAAGCATAAGTCAACATTTGAGATAACAAAAGATTCCGAATTGACTCCAAGCGGTGACTGCATTGTTGGAGTTGGCATGGATAAGACCATGCTGGACTTTCCGCAGGAATTCAAGGATAAGATTGCAGATTCCAACACTAAAATTATCGTTGAGCTTAAAACGGAAAACGGATACGATGAAATTGTAGGATATGGTCATGAGGACTTGACATTGACACATCCAACTGACATTGTAATCAGAAAAAGCGATTTCACATGTTCCAGAACATTGATGATAAAATCTGATAAGGCGGCACGTGACCTTGATGGTGATCTGATTTGTGATTTAAAAAATGGAAAAATCATGGAAGTTACCATAAAATTATGTGAAAATAGATAACTTTATATAAGTTAAAAAATATACTTTTTAATAACTACTTTTGTTTTATGCGGGGGTGGTCGAGCGGTCAAAGGCGCTAGGTTGAGGGCCTAGTGGGTCAGTCCCTTCGCGGGTTCAAGTCCCGTCCCCCGCACTATCTAAATTACTATTTTTTGAAAAATTTATTTACATTCAAATCAAATATATTTCATAAAGGGGGAAATTTATTTGATTAAAAAAACATTTTTTATTTTATCAATTTTAGCATTAGTTGCCATATCTTTATCCTGCGTTAGCGCAGCTGATATTGACAATAATTCTACAGCTAACCTGGAAGACCTGGCTTTTGAAATCAACTCAACCGATGCCGGTGAAACAATTAATATAGACCATAACTACAAAAGCACAAATTCTTCAAATCAAATAATAATTTCAAAATCAATCACAATAGACGGAAACAATCATACAATCGACGCTCCCGACGTTAGCAGGGTATTTCTGGTAAATGCCGATAATGTATGTATAAAAAATTTAAATTTTATCAATTCTAAAACAACCGGCCTTGCGGGAGGCGTAATATCCTGGTGGGGAAACAACGGTACATTAGCAAACTGTAATTTTGAACACAACTCAGCTTCCTCAGGTGGCGGAGCCGTTTTATGGAAAGGAAATGACGGATGCATTGAAAACTGCAATTTCATAAATAACGATGCAAAATATGGTCCGGCAGTAAGCCTGACAAGTGGCGAAAGCTTCGATCCTCATCAGATTCATATTCAGGTTGTAAACAGTGAAGGAGGAGCACTTTATTTGCAGGGATACAATATTATTGTCAATAAATGCAACTTCTCAAACAACGTTGCACTATTAAACGGAGGTGCAATCTGCGTTCATTGGTATGGCAATGCCACTATTTCAAATTCCCGCTTCAAAAACAACTCTGCATCAGATTACAGTGGTGCAATACATTTGGATGGCAACAATGCAACCATCATAGGATGTGAATTTGAAAACAATCATCAAAAGGATTTGCTTTTAAATACAAATTCCATTATTATAAATTCAACTTTCGATTATCGCTCATCCATTGAAGACTGGTACAACGCAACTTACATTAATGTAACATTCAGATATGACAATCAATTTGATGAATTATCAGATAGGATAGCTAACACTCCTGAAGGTGATGTTTTGGTTTTAGATAAGGATTATACTTACATTGGAAAACCAGGTAAGGGAATTCTAATCAATAAAACTATCACAATTGACGGTAACGGCCATACAATTAATGGAAATCACACCTCAAGGATGTTCAATATAAGTGCGGATGATGTCATTGTCAAAAACATCAACTTCATCAACGGCAATGCCTACGGAAAATACTTCTCAAACGATGCTGGTGGAGGTGCAATCTACTGGAACGGAGCAAACGGATACATTGAAAACTGCAACTTCACAAACAACACTGGAAGGGGTCTTGAATATAATCCTTTCGAAAAGGAGGTGACATTAGTTGATGAAAATGGAACCGTCTGGCAAAGTATTAGTATGAGACCGATGGGTGCAAAAATCAATGAAGGTGGAGCTATTGTGTGGAACGGTACAAACGGAACAGTCTCTAAATGCATCTTTAAAACCAACAGTGTAGGATATCCAAAATATGGTGGAGCAATATGCTGTAGAGGGGATTCAGGCAATGTTTTAGAAAGCGATTTTTACAACAACGATGCATGGGCAGGAGCCGCTATATGATGGATTGGTGACAACTGAACTATATTATACTCAAAATTTGTCAATTCCGGAA
>JAFUIW010000027.1 GCA_017473945.1 Methanobrevibacter sp.
ATTTAAAGAAATAAGCAAACAATACTTAGTTGAAATAAATTATACTAAAAATGACTCATTTTTTAAGACTTATAAAGGATTTCGTTTGTTGGGAGGTGATGGGTCTGATTTTGAAATTCCAGATTTTGAAGAAGTTCGAAATGAATTCCAAATCAAAGACACTGAAAAATACAGAAAACCAGCACAAGCCAAATTTTCATCCATTATGGACTTATTAAACGGATTTATACTCGATGGAATCATAGGAAACTACAAACAAGCAGAATTACCATTAATGCATCAAAATCTTGAAAACATCCAAGATGTAATACATCCGCCAAAATCTATTATCATTTTAGATAGAGGATACAACGCTATGGAACTATACGCACACATAATGTCTATGAATAGTTATTTTATCGTTAGATTGAAAGATAAAAGCTATATAGACGACAGATACAAAATAACTAAAAACGATGCAGAAATAGAACTTGAACTCACAAAAGAACGACTAAAAAAATTCCACAACAAAGACCTAAAAGAAAAATACAGCAAGGAAAAACACTTAAAATTAAGAATACTAACAATAAATCTTGAAAACGAATCAAAAGAATACTTATTAACTAACATATTAGATAAAAACTTCACAATGGATGATTTCAAAGAACTCTATAATCTGCGCTGGGGAATCGAAACCAACTACAATACAATGAAAAACAGACTAAACATAGAAAATTACACTGGAAAAAGAAAAATAACTATCAAACAAGACATATATTCCAAATTCATCAAATATAACATCTTCCAATACTACAAAATCTATTTCAACCTACTAATCAACCGAGTAAAAAGACAAAAAGGAATAAAACAAAAATACAAAGTCAATCAAGCACACCTAATACGAAAACTCAAAAAATACCTGCCCATAATGATTCTAAATCCCACAAAAGAAATAATAAGAAAATACACAAAAAAATTAATAGATTCCTGCACACAATCGCCAAACAAAGACATCAAAAATCCAACAACAACCAGAAACAAGAAAAAACAACGAAAATTCAACATCAACTACAAACCAACATAAAAATCAGGAAAAAACATGAAATCAAAAATTAAGTTGACGACATTGATAAAATTCCTATAAATACATTATATTTCCCATTAATTTGTTTGTCAATTACACTTTGACCCTCAAGATTCCCTACTTTTGAACGAACATCAGTTTTTAAACTAATTAAATTTAATTTTGGCACATCAAAATGTTCATAATACCCATTCATTTCATTAATTATGCCCTCAATAATCTCTCTTTCTTCTTGAACATCACTTGGTGATCCAATAAAAATGTTATATCCTTCCATCTTTTTTTCACCTTTAATATAAATTTGATTTTAATATAATATTGTATTTGTTTTAAAGTAATATTTAAATTTCTAGAGACCAGTTGAAAATTAATATGAGATAAGTTAAAATATAACATCCCCTTATTGTTTGGAAAGTACAATACAAATTTATATAAGCATAATCCCCAAATTTTATTACAGAAATGTTACCAGAATAGCTCTAAGTAAAACATCTTTTTTACAGAATATGTGGACCCCAAGTTTTAGATGATTTACATAAAACATTATTTCAAACATCCTATTGGAATAACTTTCACTCCATCAGCTCTAGTGTAGGCCAACTCCCCACCAGTAATCACTGCTAAAAAACTTGGCTCTTCCAAATCAATTTTTTTGTTTTCCACACTTTTTCTAATCAATTTTTTTAGCTTAAGTAAATTTTCTGCTCCCTTATCGATTTCACGGTTACCTAATTTAAACTCTATTAATGCATATCTTCCATCATTTAGATATATGACGCAATCCGCTTCAAGGCCACTGTCATCATTGTAATATAACACTTCGCCATTGACTGAGCTTGAATAAACTAGCAAATCTCGTATGCACAGGTTTTCAAATATGAATCCGAATGTTTCGAAGTCTTTAAGCAATTTTTCAGGTGTTAGGTTTAGGCTTGCCACAGCTATTGATGGGTCAATGAATTCTTTTTTGTATGATTTTCTCATGGTATTTGCTGATCTGATGTTTGGTGACCATGCAGGAATGTTTTGGATAACATATAACCTTTCAAGAGCATTAATATAGGAATTATAAGTGGGTGGTGAAATATCTTCATATTCTGTTTTTATATCTTTCATGAGTGTTTTTTTAGTTGCCAATGTTGATATGTTTCTAGCATAGGATTTTAGAATAGCTTTTACTCTTTGTGGACTGCGTTTAACCCCATCTACTTCTGAAACATCACTATTGCATATTATATCAATATAATTTGATACAATGGCCAATTGCTGTTTTTTGGTTTTTTTGTTTAATGATTCTGGCCATCCCCCTCTGCAAGCGGCAAATATTAAATCAGGTATTGTTAATTTTGATGTTATACCATCAATGTATAAATCTTCATCATCAAATAAGTCCATTAATGAAATTTCGCCTGTGGATTCCCCGCTTTCATATAGACTCATCGGACGCATCACTATCCGTTTTATTCTACCTGCACCATTGTGCGCAATTTTACTACCATCTACTGTTGATGATCCAGTTAAAATATATAATCCATCCTCATCTGATTCATCTACCAAATACCTTACAGCACCCCATAGTTCTGGTGCCATTTGCCACTCGTCAATCAGCATTGGTTTTTCACCTTTTAGGAGTTCTATGGGATTGGTGTCTGCAAGTTTTAAGTAAGATTTTCCATGAACAGGATGTTGTAGTTCCTTTAGGCTTTTACATTGTTGTTTTGCTGTGGTAGTCTTACCGCACCACTTCGGACCGGTTATTAGAACAGCACCCATGTATTCAAGAGATTCTTTCAGTTCCTGGTCAGTATATCTTGGTAAATATTTTTTCATATTAATCACTTTTTTATATTTTTCACCACATTTATTTTATACTTTTCACTTAATTTATTTTATACTTTTCATCATATAAATTTTATGTTTTTCATCCAATTTATTTTATACTTTTCATCATAAATAATCCCTTTTAAAATTATGGATTTATAAAATTTTTTGAATATTAATTTTGATAGCATTCAACATATGCCAAATGCTATCATTACTTGTTATCAATTAACCTTCATTAATCATGTTTACGATACCTAAAAGTTCTTTCTTCAAACCTCTCATCTCCTCAATTTCATTTCTCATGCTACCTACTTCTGATCTTAAGGATTCATTTTCCTTTTCCATTTGAATGAATTGAGGTGATTTGATGGAAAGCTTTTCAACATCAGTATTGATTGTTACTGCCGGCAGATGCTTGATGTATTCAAATTTCAAATCATCAGGATTTGTCATGAAATATGCAGCATCTGTCTTGTTTTTGGCCTTGCCCTGCAAATCATTTACCTTGTCCAAACTCATACCACTATTATACAATGCTGATGCATGAAACTTCCTGAGCATGTGGCTTCTCAACCTTCGATACTTTCCAACCCTGCCAAGACCTAAAGTGTCATTGATCATCTCAAATGATTGCACCATATATGTCCTGCTAATCCTAAACAATGGACTTTCCTCAGTCAGAGGTTTATCCCGTAACAAAAGATATGCATTAATGGCATTTACAGCTTCAGGACTGCAGTATGTAATGTAATACTTGTTTGTCTTTTTTCTTAAAATGCTGAAGGTCGGAACTACATCATCTACATTATTTAAATAATCGATTACATTAAAGATGTCCATATTCCTATAGGGAAGATATTCAGACAAGGCCTCAATGTAGTCTCCGATTGTCAGGCTCAGTGTTTCGGTTCTGGCACATCCGCTGGAACATGAAAACAATATTATAGCTTTCATCAAAGGAGATGCAATTTGAAAGGCTTCTCTAATAACAGCCTTATCCGGCAAGTCCTTGAAATATATCGGAGCAGGCTTTTGAATGCTTTTCTCATTGATTTTAGGCAGTGACAATATCTCTATGTCATAGAACTTATAGAAATATTTGATGCAGTTCATCTCTTTTCTGACAGTTCCCGGAGCATAATGCTGATACATGTAATGCCTGTATTCAACCAATTTTGCTTTCAAACGACTGTGTTTCCATTTTACTCCATTCATCTCATCTTCTTCTGCTTCATCAAGAAGCTCTTTTAAGCTCATAGAGAAATACTCACAGTACTTTCTCAGCGAAAGTTCATAGCTTAAGAATGTACCCTGCGAATGGTTACAGCTTATTGAAAAATTTCTTAATAACTCGTCATTAATCATACTAATCACTTTTATTGCTTATTTATAAAAAATCTTGAGAGAGAGCGGCTGAAAAGTAATAAGTATCTGAACTTTTGAAACAGTTCGTATAAAACAAAATTATATATAATAATAAATCAGAAAATAAATATAATTCATAGATTTTAAATCAATGAATAAAAAAAATAATATGGTTGATAAAAATGAAAGCAAACGCACAAAAAATAGCTGATGGAGTATACTGGGTTGGTGTACTCGATTGGGACCTCAGAACCTATCACGGTTACACTTTAGACGGAACCACCTACAACGCATACGTTGTATTTGGTGAAGACGAAGTAGCAGTGATTGATAACGCTTATCCTGGAAAAACAAAAGAAATGATGGCACGTATCGATGATGCATTCGCTCAAGAAGGAAGAGATGTAAAAGTTGACTACATCATTCAAAACCACGTTGAAAAAGACCACTCCGGAGTTTTAGTAGACTTACACAAAAGATTCCCAGAAGCACCTATCTACTGTACTGAAATCGCTGTAAAAGGTTTATTAAAACACTACCCTGCACTTGAAGGAGCAGAATTTGTTACCGTGGGAACCGGTGACAGTTTAGAAGTTGGTGGAAGAACCTTAGCATTCCTCGATGCTTTCCTCTTACACTGGCCTGACAGCATGTTCACATTACTTGCTGATGAAACCGGTGTTTTATTCCCTAACGACGCATTCTCACAACACTTATGCTGCACCCAAAGATTCTCAGACGAAATTCCTGAATACGTCTTAATGGATGCAACCCAAAAGTTCTACGCAAACTTACTTACTCCTCTTTCCAAACTCGTTCTCAAAAAATTGAACGAAGTAGTGGAATTAGGATTGCTCGATTCAATCAAAATGATTGCACCTGCACACGGTCAAATCTGGAGAGACCCAATGCAAGTAATCGGAGCTTACCAAAACTGGGCTCAAGGTGTATGCGAAGACAAAATCACAATCGTCTACGATACCATGCACTACTCCACCCAACAAATGGCTCATGAAATCGCCGAAGGTGCAATGTCTGAAGGCTACGACGTAGACATCTTCTTCCTGCACGAAGACGAAAGATCAGAAATAGTCAAAAGCATCCTAACAAGTAAAGGAGTGGCAATTGGAGACCCTACCATCAACGATGTGCCATACCCAAGTATCGGAGACATCATGTACTACTTGAAAGGATTATTATTCAACAGAACAGGCATTGAAAGAAAAGCAGTTACCTTCGGTTCCATGGGTGGAAGAGGAGGAGCTCCTGCTAAACTCGCTGAAGAATTAGGAAACTGCGGATTTGATGTAATCGAATCACAAGAAATTTACTTCGTACCAACTGCAGACGAAGATGATGCAAGCTACGAATTAGGTGTGGCTTTAGCAAAAGCATGTAAAGAATTATAATGGTGATAATATGGTTAAATACGAACATGAAATTGGAATTACAAAAGGAACCCCTGTAGAAAAATTTGTTGCTGGAAACTTTGAAGGAGAAACCAACGAAGTTGGAATCTACTTAGCTATGTCCAGACAAGCTTCCCGTGAAGGTTATGGGGAATTAGCTGAAGTATTCAAAAGATTAGCTTGGGAAGAAGCTGAACACGCTGCAAGATTCTGTGAAATGAACGGAATCATCAAACCTACCCTCAAAGAAAACATCGAATGGATGATGGGTGGGGAAAAAATGGCTAACGCAGAAAAAAGAGAAGCTTCCGAAAAAGCCGAAGAAGCAGGTATCGAAACTGCTGCTGATTTCTTCAGAGAAAGTTCCAAAGACGAAGGTCGTCATTACAAAATCTTAGAAGGAATCTTAGAAAGATACTTCTAGATACTTTAAATCGAAAGAATTTAATTATTCTTTCACTATTTCTTTTTTCAAAAACTTTATAAATAATAAAAAGATAATTATTATTAATTTTATTAAACATTTGTTTAATGGAATTGGTAATGAATCTATAGCAAGGAAAAAACAGACGGCGAGAATTTAATTCTCTAAAACCCTGCTAATCATCGATTCATTACCTGTTTACTAGTTTTTTATCATTTGGTAATAATAAATACATTGAAAAAATTATTATTAATGTTAAATTAATATTAACGTTCAATTCCATTATACTACCCCCTTTAACTTATAAGGGCGAGGAATCAAAACAAGCAAACACCTTACACCAGTCAACGTCTGTTTTTTTAAAAAAAAAAGTTGTAGGCAATAACCCGCAACTTTAGACTGGATTTTTAATAATTAGTTTTCACCAATTAAGAGAAAAAAATTTCTCCAATAATCTATTATATTGTATAATATTTAAAATAAGCAGTTCTTTTTGGCTACAATTTTACAAACTCAAAGCAATTTTTATAAAAATCCTGCAACAATACTGAATACTATTACCATTGCCATGACAACTGACAATGCATTAACGAGTGGTTTGTAGTGCTCTTCAGACAGTTTATAGCTCAATAATATTTCAAGCATGTAACCACCATCCAAAGGTTTCAGTGGAAGTAGATTAAATAGCCCAATTCCAAGGTTAAGCATGAACACCCATTGGAAAAGTTCAAGAAGCTCGAATAAAATCCAAGGTAGCGGACCTAAACTATTATTTACAAGCTCGAAATGTTTGTTTGCCTGGATTCCAAAAAATCCTCTGGACTCATTGTTTGGATTCTTGTCAAGGGTAAGCGAATATGTACCCTGATCCGTTTTGACACTTACATTATCCCCCGGACTGTAAGAACTTAGAACATTTGTATAGTCTGTTGCATTGCCTATAGTCTGATTGTCAATTGCCTGTAAAACCATGCCTTCCTTTAACACACCATCTGAAGGTGAATCAGTAACAATTCTGTCAATAGCTATTCCGTCTTCTGCAAAGTAATATGGAATTCCAGCTGATATCAGTGACACCAATAAAATTGCAATGACTGCCAATGAAATATTTGCAATGGAACCTGCCGCATAAACCCTAAGCCTTGAAGACCTTTTGGCCGCTTTCAGCTCATCCTCGTCAGGTTCTACAAATGCACCCGGAATGATTGCAAACAAGAGTAAGCCGATTGATTTGATTGAAATTTTCTCACCGACTGACTGGACACCATGTGATAATTCATGAACTATCAAAACAGTTGCCAGAGCTATCAGACCATAGAAAAATGGAATATAAATTGATGAGCCCGGCATCTCCACACCCGGAATCACTATTGAAACCGCCGGCGTATCGAAAACTGATGGCAGGGAACTTATTAATGTCCCTGTAATAAAAATCATGGCTCCAAAGGCCACGACAATTCCAACATTCATGTACCACCGCCAGAATGTCGGAGAAAAATTAGAAATTCTGGATATAAGTCCCCTGAGTCTTTGAGTCTTCCACATTATAACCGGGAAGTTTATCTCAAATCCATGACTTTCAAGCTTGTCATGTAACACTGCAGACAATATCCAGATGACAGCAAAAGCTATCAAATAATAATAAATACCATTCATTAAAAATGCACTTCCTCTACCAAAGTAGTGAATCAAACATCACAACATCAACTATATCACCTTTCTGATATCCTTCATCATTTTCGTTTATGATGATATAGCTGTTCGCCTCAACCATTGACCGAATAATGCCGGAACCTCTGTTCAGGACATGCTTTGCATAATCGTCATCTGCAACCGCACGGATGAAATCGGTTCTTCCAAGTTGGGAAGGGATTTTAAGTTGAGATTCACGGTTTAGAATATGGAAATCAAATGACCTTCCCTGCATTTCAAACAGGTATTTTCTTGCAAATACATCAAATTGAGTCATTGCAGCCACAGGCTGGCCTGAAAATGTAAATATGATTTTACCATTGACAATTCCTGCACCTGCAGGTTTTCCAGGTCTCATTGCAACACCGTGGAATAGGATTTCTCCAATGTCATCGACAACCTCCAAAACAACATCCCCTTTACTGATGGCCGTTCCTCCGGTTGTCATTATTACATCGTAGTCTTCGCTAGCTTTAAGGATAGCTTCCCTGACTTCATCAAATGTGTCACCAGCATGGCCAATTTCACAGATGGCTCCGGAATCCTCAATCATAGCTTTTATTGTGAACTGATTGGAGTTGATGATTTTGGCCTTATCTATTTCCTCTTTGGTCGGTTCTACAAGCTCATTGCCGGTTATGATAACCTTGACTTTAGGTTTTTTATATACATTGACTGTATCATAACCTGCTGAAGCGATTAATCCCAATTCCTGATATCTGATAAATGTGTTTTTATCCAATATCTTTTGACCTTTTTCAATGTCTTCAGATTTCGGAGAAACATTTTCACCAGGAGTGACCTGGGAATAGATTGTCAGTTCATCACCGTCGGTTGTGGTGTATTCCTTCATGATGACCGCATTGGCACCTTCAGGAATTGGAGCGCCGGTAGCGATTACGATAGCTTCATTTTCGCCTACTGTCTTGTCGGAAAATTCCCCAGCTCCGATTGCATCTATTATATTTAGTTGTTTAGGAGCTGATTGGGATGCACCGAAAGTGTTTTCACCGATTACTGCAAAACCGTCCATTGCAGATTTATCGAATGGTGGTGAATCATGAAAAGCCATGATATCTTCAGCCAGAACTCTCTTGTGAGCATCATGAATAGATATCTCTTCTGAATCTGTGTATTTCTGATTATCTGCTATTAGCTTTAATGCATTTCCAACTGAATCCAATTTAGATAAAAACATGTTTTAAACTCCCCCAAGTTCATTATGCCATGAATTTTTCAATGACTCCATGATATGCATTATCCAAATCTTCATAGCTGAATTCATGATCGTTTACATTCAATGAAGTGCCTTTTACCTCACCGATAACTTCACAGTCAACATCTATTTTAGCTAAAACATCATCTAGTGCATCAGCTTTAACTGTTAACAGGTATCTGCCGTGACTTTCTGAGTATAAGAGTTGGATTTTATCCAGTTCATCATCCTCAATATTTACTTCACAACCGAGCCCTGATTTTATGACCATTTCTGACAATGCCACTGCAAGACCTCCTGCTGAAACGTCATGAACCGCAGTGATGTTTTTATCTTTATCTTCATCGATTAATTTCAGGACTGTCTGACCGTTAGCGACTTCATCTTCAATTCTGATTCTAGGAGCAGTTCCAACTTCAAGGTTGTGGATGCATCTGTGATATTCAGAACCTGTCAATTCATCATAGGTTTTACCTATTAAAATGATTTTATCTCCTTCGTTTTTGAAGTCCATGGTTCTGATGTTTTCAATATTTTCAACACCAATCACACCTACGGCAGGAGTTGGGTTGATTTTGATTCCTTCAGTTTCGTTGTAGAAACTTACGTTACCGCTGATTACAGGTGCATTGAATTTTTCAGCAACAAGACTCATTCCTTCAATAGCTGTCTTGAATTGCCAAAGTATTTCAGGTGTTTCAGGGTTTCCAAAGTTCAGACAGTCAACAACTGCGTATGGTGTTGCACCCATTGAGATTACGTTTCTGATAGCTTCAGCAACACATCCTGCCGCTCCGTCAAAAGGAGAGAGTTTTGTGTGGAATGTGTTTGAATCAGTAGTGAGTGCAATTGCAGTATCTTCATCGATTCTTAAGACTGCTGCATCATCACCAGGCTTTACGACAGTTCTTACCTGAACTTCATGGTCATACTGTTTGTAGACCCATTGTTTGGATGCAATGTTTGGAGAAGCCAATAGTTTTGGCAGGGATTGGTAAACTCCAGGTTCCTTAAGTTCAATTTTTTGAGTGTCTTCTGGAATTTCGGCAATTGGCCTGTCGATTGAAGGTGGGTCTGCTAAAAGAATAGTTGGCAAGTTTGCAAGTTCTTCACCTTCATCTGAAATAATCATGTTGTTTCCTTCGATTACCTCACCGATTACTGATGATACGATTTCATGCTTGTCACATATTTTCTGAGCAAGTTCAATGTCATCCGGATTTAATACGAAAACCATCCTTTCCTGGGACTCTGAAAGCATGATTTCATATGGAGTCATTCCGGTTTCCCTTAATGGTATTGCACGTAAGTCAACCAATGCACCGTTTTCGGATGCATCTACAAGTTCTGAAATACAGCAGGTGAGACCCCCTCCACCTAAGTCCTTTACACCACTGACATTGATCTTTTCAAGGATTTCAAGTGAAGCTTCCAATACTCTTTTTTTGGTGAACGGATCTGCTACCTGTACAGCTGGCCTGTCTTCGGTTTCAGAGTCTGAAGTCAATTCTTCAGATGCGAATGTTACACCATGAATTCCGTCACGGCCTGTTGTTCCACCCATTAGAAGGAATTTGTCACCTATGTTTGGTGCCTGCGCCCTTACGATGTTTTCCTTTTCGACAAGCCCTACACACATTACATTGACAAGAGGATTTGTCCTGAATGATTCGTCAAATTCAATTTCGCCGGCAACTGTCGGAACCCCTACACGGTTTCCATAGTCGGAAATACCTTTTACCACATGTTCAAAAAGGTATCTTGATTTTTCATCTTCAAGAGGTCCGAATCTAAGTGAATCTAGAAGTGCAATTGGCATTGCCCCCATGGAAATGATATCCCTTAAAATTCCACCGATACCGGTTCCTGCACCACCGTACGGTTCGATTGCAGATGGGTGGTTGTGAGATTCCATCCCTACTGCCAGTGCGTATTTGTCTGTAACGCTTACAAGACCTGCATCGTCTCCAGGCCCTAAAATGATGTTTTCTCCTTCGGTTGGGAATGCCCTTAAGAATGGTCTGCTGCTTTTGTATGAGCAATGTTCTGAAAACATCACATCCAGCATTCCTTCTTCAAGTTCATTCATTTCCCTACCGAGGATTCCTTCAATATATTCAATTTCAGAATCAGCTAAAGTCATATTAACACCCTTAATTTTTAATTGAAATTATTACTTTTTCTCCTTCAATATCCCATTCTTTGGTATAATCTTTAGAATCTTTACTGCATTCTTCTGTATCTGTTATAATTAGGCTATTCGCCCTTACCTCATGAGAGATGACTTCTGATTGAGGAACAATCAGGTCCTTGAATTCAGCTGAAGTTTCAACATCGACATTGATGTTTGCTTCAACATCTAAGTCCATGTCTTTTCTCATATCTTGAATTCTTCTTATCAGTTCACGAGCCATAGCTTCCTGTCTGATTTCCAATGTGATGTTTGTATTTACAAATACGTTTCCGCCATCGAATTCAGAAGATACAAAGTCATCCGGAAGTTCTGAATCGAACAGTACTTCTTCTGAGTTTAATTCAATTCCTTCAATTGTTACAGTACCATTTGCATCCAATTCAGCTTTAATTTGATTACCGTCAGCGGTTTTAAGTCCTTTTACAACTTTACCCATGTCACCTTTGAGTTTTGGACCTAAAATCTTGAGATTTGGTTTTGCATTGAATGACAGTTTGTCGAATTCAGCTGCAGTTAAAACCTCTTTGGTATTTGACTGATCTTTAATGATATCTTCAAGTTCAGTTATTGCGTTTAATGCATTTTCATCTGGAGATACTACAGTTATATCTGAAACCGGCCATCTTAGTTTGTATTGTGCCATGTCACGTGCTCTTATAGATGCATCAATCACTTGGCGGGCAACGTCCATTTTTGCTTCAAGGTCTTCATCGATTGCATCTGAATCGTATTCCCAGTTAAGCATGTGAATGCTTTCAGGCGCTTCAGGATTAACTCCTTTTACGAGATTTTCATAGATTTCTTCAGATACGTGAGGAGCTATAGGACATAATACTGAAATCAGTTTGACAAGCGCTGTGTAAAGGCTGTAGTATGCACCGAGTTTATCCGGATCATCGCTTTCAACCCATGTTCTTCCACGGATTAACCTTACATACCAGCGGCTCAAGTCATCGAGGATAAAGTCATATATTTTTCTTGTAGCCTTGTGGAAGAATAAGTTATCCAGGTCTTCTGCAACGTCCTTTACTAATGAGTTAACTCTAGAGATAATCCATTTATCTTCAGACCTTAAAATAATGTCATCTTCAGTTATTTCACTTGGATTGAAGTTATCAAGAGACATGTATGTTGTTGAGAACACATATACGTTCCATAAGATGTTGATCATCTTGTTTACATTTAATAGTTCATCCCAAACGAACTTGAGGTCATCCCATGGTTTAGAAGCCCATAACAAGTAGAATCTGAGTACATCTGCTCCATATTTTTCAATTACCTCTTCAGGAGATACAACATTGCCTAATGATTTTGACATCTTGTTTCCGTTTTCATCTAAAACGAAACCGTGCATTAATACTTTTTGATATGGACTTTTACCCATTGAAATTACTCCTGTACCGAGTTGTGAGTAGAACCATCCTCTTGTTTGGTCGTGACCTTCTGTAATGAAGTCATATGGGAACCAGTCTTCGAATTTTTCCTTTTCTTCAGGATAGTACAGTGAAGCCCATCCGGCTACACCTGAGTCAATCCATACGTCCAATACGTCAGGAATTCTTTTTATTGTCTGTCCACATTTGTCACATTTAACTTCAACTTCATCTACATATGGCCTGTGGATAAGCTCTGAGTCGGAAACGTTGATTTCATTTAATGACTCCTGTTTTAATTCATCTAAAGAACCTATAACTTTCAGTTCTCCACAGTCAGGACACTCCCAAATAGGAATTGGAATACCCCAGTATCTTTGTCTTGAGATTGTCCAGTCACGGGCGTTGTCTACCCAGTCATGAAACCTGCCTTCTCCGGCCCATTTAGGCACCCATTCAACCTTGTCTATTTCATCCAACATTTTGTCCTTGATTTCTGTTACTTTAAGGAACCATTGTTTGGTTGCTCTGTAGATAATTGGAGTTTTACATCTCCAGCAAACACCATATCTGTGTTCAATGGTTTCAACTCTGTACATTAGGTTTTTAGCCTGCAAATCTTCAATGATTTGGTCATTTTCCTCTTTAGTAAATTTACCCTCGTATTTTCCTGCATCTTCAGTGAAGCATCCGTCTTCACCCACAGGACAAAATATAGGCAAATCGAATTCTTGACCAATTTCAAAGTCGTCCGGACCATGTCCTGGTGCGGTGTGTACCAATCCAGTACCTTCACCAAGTTCTACGTGGTCTCCAGGTAGGATTGTGTGGACTTTTTCAATTTCTGAGTCAAATTCCATTTGTTTTGGAATTTCATCTGCTAAAATATAATCATAAGCCATTCCAACTAAGTCTTCACCTTTTACGGTTTTGATGACTTCATACATCACTTCTTTTTCTTCAATGACTTTATCTTCTTCGCCTTCTTCTTCAGCTGGAATTTTGGTTCTGTGGATTTTGATTTGTTTGCCTAAAACTGTCTCCATCAGGTTTTCGGCTAAAATGTAAGTTTCACCATCTTTTGAAACGTAAACATAATCAAATTCAGGATTTACACAAATTGCGAGGTTAGCAGGTAGTGTCCATGGAGTAGTTGTCCAAACAAGGAAATAAGTATTCTCTTCGCCAGTGACTGGGAATTTTATGAATATGGATGGGTCAACTTTTTCCTCATATTCGATTTCTGCAGCAGCCAGTGCGGTTCCACAGTGAGGACACCAGCTAATTACTCTTTGGTCATTGACAAGTAAATTTTGTTCATTTGCTCTTTTGAGTGTCCACCAGGAGGATTCCATGTATTTCGGATCAAGTGTCATGTATGGATCATCCCAGTCCATCCAAACACCTAATTGGTCAAATTGACTTTCCATCGCAATTTTGTTTTCTATTGCAAATTCCCTACATTTGTCTACAAATTTATCAATTCCAATGTTTTCTTCAATGTCCTGTTTGGATTGGATGTCCATAATGTGTTCTACCTTGTTTTCAATTGGTAGACCATGCATATCCCATCCTGCCTGGCGTCTTAAAGAGAATCCATTCATGGACTTGTATCTAAGGTATGAATCTTTAATGACTTTGTTCCAAGCAGTACCTAAGTGGATTTTACCGCTACAGTATGGTGGCCCATCTAAAAATGAATATCTTGGACCTTTTTCTCTAAGCTCATTTACTTTTTTGAAAGTTTCTGCTTCTTTCCAGAATTTCTGAACTTTCTTTTCTATTTTTTCATGGTCATATGACTTTTCTGCCTCTTCTATTGGCATTGTAACTCCTCAAATAATTAAAATTAATATGTGTAAATAAAAATTTATAATATATATCTTTTTGTTTTAGATAATAAATAAAGGTTATGGGAATTTAGAAAAATCTTGAAAATTAGAATGATTTTAAAATGAAAAATAAGATTATTTTAAAAGAATACTGATTGAAATCTAACCAAAAACAAGATAAAAAAATAAAAATGTTAAAGTAAAAGAACAGTCTTTAGACTCAATCCTGTGACTTTAACTATTTCTTCGGGAGAAAGTAGGCTTTTTAACTTCCTTGCCATTTCAATATCGTACTCTCCTTTAATTTCTTGTACAACTTCAGCCTTAACTTCTTCTTTAACTTCTTCTTTAACTTCTTCTTTAACTTCAGCCTTAACATCATCTTTCATTTCTAGTTTCATTTCTTCCTTGTATGATTCCAATACTCCTTTAGCTTTTTTAGCCATTCCAATCATCTCCATCAATTCTTTTTGATCGGACACATCCACATATTCAATAATATTCAAGTAACTTCCTATAATCACTTCATCAAGCTTCTCTTCAGGAATACAATCTTTTTTATTTTTAATGTCCAAACAGGTTTGGCGAACAATATCTGATTCGCTTTCTTTTACGTCAAACAAAGGTAAAGCAATCAGAAGTGAACATTCTTGAATTGTGAGTTTTTCATTGTTGTCAAATTTATTTTTTATTTGATTTAAATCTTTTTGCTTGTTAATTTTTTTAGTTTTAATGATTGTAGGGTGAAACGTCAGGTTTAGTTTAGCATATTCCTTGATTTTTCCGCCTTTTGACAATACAATCATTATCAATTCAACATCCTCATCGTTTCGGCAAAATTCACGAGTATAATAGTCAAATGCCTGCTTTAAATCATCGGTTCTTAGAATGTTTTTCTTGAATTCAAAAATTATAATCTTTCCGGATTTTGTCAATGCCTTAAAGTCAAACAGATTGTTGAATATTTTTATCCTACCTGTTTTTTTATAGCTGATTTTTTCTGTTGGAAGCATATCAACAATCTCCTCATCAATGCCGAGAGCTGTTAAGATATGATTTAAAAAGTATATGAAGCAAAACTTGAGAAATATGTCCCTGTTTCTTTCGTTTTCAACAGACATGAAAATAATCCTCCTTTTAAATTATTATTGTTAATTAGTTTCTTAAACATCATATAAAAAGTATTTGTTTGATTTGATAACAATTTATCGATTTTAAAGCAATTATGCTTTAATTATGTGAAATTGACTGAAAACAGAATTTTTCCATTGCCCTTATACAATTAATGAGCAATACAAAAAGAAAAATAAGTGAAAAAATTGATATAAACCAACGACAAAAGTAATTACATGGGATTCTATAGAAGATACAATACAATCATCAGGACTGTCGATAACCTTGTAAAGCTTTACAAAGTTTCCAAAAAGAAATCCAAAAAAGAGGATAAAAAATGAATGTAACCTTCTGGAGCGATTTCAACTGTCCCAATTCATACATCGGACTTAACAGGTTAAAAGAGGCCATTGAAGAATTGAATTTAGAAGCTGACTGGGAGATGAAGCCCTTTGAACTGCACCCGACACTTTTTGACACACCATCCAACTCAATGACCACTGAATACATCATAAAATATGGAATCGGCCCAGATGAGGCTCAAGAAATAATTGCTGAAACAGAAAAAATAGCTGAAAGTGAAGGATTAAACATTAACTGCAAAGATGTGAAGCTGACATCATCAAAAAATGCCCATCGACTTGTGAGATACGTTCAAAATAAACACCCTGAAAAGTCTTTGGAACTTATTTTTAAAATTTATGAGGCAAATTTCATAGAAAACAAGATTATAGCTGACATTGATGTGCTGGTTAAAATAGCTGCAGGAATTGACTTGGATGAAATCAAAATAAGAAAAATGCTTGAAAGCGAATCATACAAGTTTGAGGTTCAGCTTGAAGAGGAAGAGGCCATCGTCATGGGAATTGAAACCATTCCATTATATATTATAACTGTCAATGCTGACCAGCTAACCGTTCCAGGAGCCTTTGGAAAGCAAGATTTGAAAACCGCACTCAATGACATGATTAGCGGCGAGATGGAATCTAAAACATTCCTTTAAAAAAAGATACAAAAGATGATAAAATGAAGATTACATATATTATTGATTACAACTGTCCATATTCATACATCGGACTTAAAAGAATTAGAAAAGCCTGTGAAAATCTTGATTTAGATGCTGAATGGGAAATGAGGCCTTTTGAAATTGAGCCACAGGCAGGTAAAAGAACAACCATGAGCATTACAGAAAGATATGTGGAAAAATATGATTTTTCTCAAAAAGAGGCATCAGAAAAAATTAAAGAAATTGAAGAAATTGCCCATAAAGAAGGATTGGAGATGAATTTCAAAGACATCACACTTACAAGTTCAAAGGATGCATTAAGGTTTTCAAAATACGTTCAAAATAACCATCCGGAACTTACCTTAAGCCTTGTTGATGAAATATTTAAGGCAAATATGGTTGAAAACATTAACCTAACAGATCTCGACATCCTAGCAGACATTGCAGTTTCCTGTGGAATAGAGGAAAATGATGCTCGAAAAATACTTGAAAACAATTATTTCAACATAGAAGTCTTTAGGGATATGGAAGATATCACTTCAATGGGAATTATATCAACCCCATGCTTCATATTGGAAGAAAATGGAGAAGAATTAATTATCAGAGAAGTTTTTTCAATTGAAGAATTTGAAACAGTTTTAAAAGACTTTGATGAATGAAAAAATGAAAGTTTCATTTAGATAATGTCTGACTAACAAAATCCAAACTAACATCAGCAATCCTTGCAATATCTTTAATTCCATAACCTTCCTTATCTAAACTGATTACAAAATTTCTTTTTGATTCATCAACTTTCCTTTGAGCAACTCTTTGCGCATAATCCTCAACTATTTTCATATTACCACCTACCAAATTTGAGATTGTTGTATTAAGAGATTCGTCATCTACAAACTTGTCACATAACATCAACACCACTCCTTTAACAAACTGAGCAATGTTTTTTTCTAAATCAGGAATATTAGTTATAGTAACAGCTGAATTTAATATACTGTTTTCAATTCCGTTTTCAGTTTTCATAAAGCAAATTAAGCTTATTAAGAGCAGTTCTTTTTGGCTTAACTGTTGATTGTTTTCTATTTTGGCATTCATCGTATTTAAAAATTCATCACCATCATAACTTTTTAGTGAGTGAATATATATTGGAAAACTTGAATCAGGATTGATTTTATAGCATTTTATATTTTCAGCCTCAACAGTGCTTAAGACATGAACTTCAATGTCCTTTTTGGATTTGTTTTGAATTTGATCAAAAAGTGCACTGTAAAGCCTGAATCTCCTTTTGTCTGAAATGTCCACATACGTGCTTTGAAATTCAAGTATGACTATCTTGTCTTCCAGTTCCAATACCATATCCGGCTTGTACATTTTGGGATCTATGATACCATATTCCGTTTGATGGACTTTCACTATTTTTCCTTTGATTTTGATAATTTCTATAAGTTCTTGGCCATATTCCTGACCCTGACTTTTGAAGATAACATCCTCATGAAATTCCATGAAAACATGCACCCCCTTAAAATTTAATTTATAGAGTTTAATATGAATTTAAAAGAATATAAATCTTTTGTTTTGATTTTAAAGCAATATTTACAGCATAAAATAAAAAAACAAGTAGAAATCAATATTTATATTTAAAATAATTTTATTTTCAGTATTTTTTTTACATAATTAAAGCTAAATTTATCAAAACTCATTAAATATTTAAATACTAAAAATAAGAAAATAAAATCCATGATTTTAAATAAAACAAATAATGAACAGATTAATATCAAAATAATACGTGCAGATAATTTTTTAAAGCATTTTAAGGGATTGATGGGAAAGAAAGATATTGACTTTGCAATGCTTTTCTCTAACCTTAAAGACTCTTCGATACACACATCATTCATGAGGTTTGAAATTGACGTTTATTTTCTAGATGAAAATGGGACTGTCTATGAAAAGACATCATTAAAGCCATGGAAATTTTACAGACCTAAAAAGCAGGCTAAATATATTTTAGAAACCAAAAAAGATGAATTAAAAATAAAAGTAGGAGATAAATTAGAATTTATCTAAGATATCCTCAGGGTTTTCAAATATCTGGATATTGTCAATGCTTGATAATTTACGAGTATTTTCAATGTCAATATCCCTCATATAGATTGTTATGATTTTTCCTTCAGAAATTGCATCATTTGGACATGTGTTTCTGCACAGACCACAGCCGATACATTTTGTAAGGTCTATTTCGGAATGTGGAATGATTGCTCCCTGTTCACATGCAAGAGCCGCTACACAGTCATCACAACCCTCACACTTTGAAAGTTCCATCTTTGATGGCAATACTGTATCAATCGGTCCGGGATGGATGTCTACAGGCACCATATAAACCGGCACCGCACCCTTTCCCGCCTGAGCGACTGCATTTGTAACAAGAGTATCCGCTATTCCATAGACTATTTTTGAAACGGTATTTGCTGTAGCCGGTGAGACTATCAAAAGGTCATATTTACCCAGTGATAAACGGCCAGTAATTGGATATGAGAACTTTTGGTTTGAATCAGTTGCAAGTTCACGATATTTTCCACCGGTAATGCTTTCAACATTTTCGTAAAGCCCATACATTTTAAGGACTTCTTCTGCTGCACCTGACAGAAAAACGGTAACTTCATGCTCCTTTGCAAGTTCACGGGCAACGTGCACTGATTCTCTAAGTAAATGACCAGCTCCAGTAAATGCAAATCCGATTCTCATTTTAATCTATAATTTATGATATTCGTAAGCATCTCTGTCTGAGAATGCGTAATCGAGTGTTGTGTATTGGTTCATGAATTCAGCTACTTCATCAGCAATGTCTTCTTTGTCAACCGCTACACGTTTGATGAACTGAGCAACTTCTTCCATTTCTTTTTCCTTTAAACCTCTTCTGGTTATTTCCTGGGTACCGATTCTGATACCTGAAGGATCATCGGAGTTGTCCCTGTCATCTCCAGGAAGGAGGTTTTTGTTTAGGATAACGTTGTTGTCAGCGAGTTCTTTTGCAATATCTGATGCAGATCTGATTGCACTTAAGTCCACTGCAATTTGGTGGGACTCGGTAAATCCTAAATCTTCACATAACACATCAAAGCCTAATTCATACATTGCCTGACCTAAAGCCTGTGCGTTTTTAATGGTTTGTTTAGCGTATGCTTCACCGAACTCTAACATTTCAGCAGTTGCAATACCTAAACCAAGTAAGTGGTGCAAGTGGTGATTACTTACAACACCCGGGAAAACTGCATTGTCAATTAACTCTTCATTTTCCTTGTGGGAGAGAATAATTCCCCCTTGTGGACCCGGGAATGTCTTGTGGGTAGATCCCATCATAACATCTGCTCCTTCTTTTAGAGGTTGTTGGAATTGTCCTCCTGCAATAAGACCCAATACGTGAGCACCATCGTACATTATGGTTGCTCCCACTTCATCAGCCGCTTCACGAGCTTCTTTGATTGGGTGTGGGAATAGGAATAAACTTCCACCGAACAATACTATTTTTGGTTTTTCTTCAAGGATTTTTTTGTTCATTGCATCGATGTCAATGTTCATTACGTTTTTATCCAATGGGTGGAATACTGTTTTAAGGCCACGGATACCTGCTGCACTTACATCTGCGTGGGAAATGTGTCCTCCGGAAGGTACTTCCAATGCCATTACCTTTTCACCAGGTTTAGCAAATCCAAAGAATGCGGCAAGGTTTGCAGTTACGCCTGAAACTGGTTGAACATTAGCGTAGTCACAATCATAAACTTTACATGAAAGCTTTTTGGTCATGTCTTCAACTAAATCAACATATTGGCATCCTTCGTAAAACCTTTGGAATGCTTGTCCTTCTGCGTATCTGTGTGCAAAATCAGTAGCTAAAGCTTCTGTTACTTCTACGCTGGTAACGTTTTCAGAAGCGATTAAATTGATACTGTTTCTCATGTATTGAGTATGTTCTTTTGCGATTTCTTCCAATTTTAAAATTTCGTCATGATAATTAGCCATTTATTACACCTAATATCCAATTATATATTTATGATTTAATTTTTGTTCATCTTCTAATATAACATTTATGAAAAATAGTGTTATAGAATTGAAAATTAAAAATATTAAAATTAATCGCTGTATTTCAAATCGATTTTCAAAACTAAAATCACATACACCAACAGGGCAAATGCAGCAAGCAAAAATATTGTTCCGAAAATAAATATGGACATTACTCCAAGGCCATCCACCAGAAATCCTCCGATAGCTATTCCTATTGCAATGCCGCCATTAAGAACACTTAGAAACACTCCGTTTGCAAGTTCAGGAGTGTCAGGCAGTACGGATGTTTCAATATATTGAATCAGATTGTATCCCATACCGTCCAATATTCCAAAAATCAGAATCAATGCCAAAACCGGAATCAAATAATTTGCCGAGAAGTACATTGCAACAAACACTGAAGCGCAAACCAATTGGAAAATTATTAATGTAGCCTTATCCTTCTTATATATTAGTTTTCCACCTAACCATGTTCCAAATATGGAAATCAGACCATAAATGAACAGGAAGATGCTTAACTTATAAGTGTAGACATGGCTTACTGTTTGAAGGAAATATGGAATGTAATTGTAAACGATGCTAGCTCCAATCGGCATCATTATAATCCCAACAGTTGCCAATATAAATTCCTTTGAGATTAAATTGGATAAAGGCTTTTCATAGCTTTTGGATTTACCGGGAACATTAGGGAAAAATACAACGATTAGAATCAGAGTTATGAAATTGATTAAAAAGATCCAGCTCATGGCAACCTGATAGCCAAATACTGTTCCAAGACCTGTTGTGATTGGAAGGCCAATAATGCTTCCTACAGAAATTCCAAGCAATATTTTTGTAATGTAGTCCTGCTTTTCACCTTCAGGCGCTATTTCTTCACAGAATGTCAATGCAACTGATATGAATGCAGGATAAAATACTGCAGAAAGGATTCTGAAAAACGATGCAATATAGATATTGTCAGTGAAGATTATGACAATGTTTGCCACCGCAAATATGCTCAAAATTGAAACGAAGGTTGTTTTCCTGTTAAATTTTGAAAATAAAACAGGAATGAACAGTCCAGTAACCGCAATGGTGAATGTAAATGAACTTACATATAGGCCAGATATTGCAATAGAAGTTCCAAAATACTGAGAAATCTCAGAAATGATTCCAATAATGCTTAAAGGAGTGTTGATACCTAAAGTTGACAACATTAAGATGTATAAAAGTATCTTTGGATTGTTTTTCATTTTTATTACCTAATTAATAACAATAGTTATATCCTATTAAAAATTATTAAATCATCAAAAATCATTCACAAAAATCGCGATATTGAAAAATATGAAAGTTAGATTAAATCTAACTTCATATTAAATTTCATAACATTATACAAATAAAATAATTACATACTTTTTTGTACACTTCTAATTTTACATTTAACTTTATATAAAATTTTTGATACGTATCATGAAAGCAAAAAAGCCAACCACAGGAAAATCAAAACTCGAAATTTTTTGGCGTTCAACAGTCCAGTCATATAATTATTTTATAAGTATGGTGATGAGTTGAATAATGGATATAATTAACATTAGTAACAATTCATTTCTTCTACTCAAAAAAATCACCTTTAATGTTATGAAATGATTTAATTTAAGCAAGCAAAAGCTTTCATAGACCGGTCAAATAATATATTAACTCACAATCATATAAATCATATAGTTTTTAAGGATATAAAATTGTTTTGGAGTTAAAATATTGCTTTAAAATCGTTTTTACAAGAATTTTAAAAAACAAGTTTTGATGCGAAAAATAAGTATGACAATAATTAAAAAACCATGAAAGAAAATCAGATGCAAATCAAAAATCATTGATATATTTAATCGAATTTTACATTAACATTGATGGTCCAGTAATTCAAGTAAAAAAGAGTTTGAATGGTATGGATGAAAAAAAATAAAAAAAGAAATAGAGAAATTAATCTCTAAATCTATTTACCTATGTCTTCAAGAGCAGCACTGATTTGTGCCATAATTTGCTCGGTTTTGAAGTGTTGTTGGTTCATTGCACCAGATGGACATGCACCTACACAAGTACCACATCCTTTACATAATGCGGAGTTAATTTGTGCAAATTCTTTTCCACCTACACCGGTTGCGATACTAATTGCTGCGTATGGGCATAATTCAACACATACTTGGCAAGCACCACAAACAGCTTCGTCGTTGGATGCAATAATAGGTTCGATTTCTACTTCTCCTTTAGCCATTGGAATTGCAGCTCTGGATGCTGCGGCTGAACCTTGTGCTACGGAGTCAGGAATATCTTTAGGACCTTGTGCTACACCAGCAATGTAAACACCGTCAGTTAAGGTGTCAACAGGTCTGAGTTTAGGGTGAGCTTCCATGTAGAATCCGTCAGCAGATCTGGAGAGACCTAAGGTTTGTCTGAGTTCGTCAGATCCTGCGGAGTGTTCGAGACCAATACTTAATACTACTAAGTCGTAAGTGTATTCAGTTACTTTACCGAGTAAAGTATCTTCTGCTCTGATAGTTAAGGTTAAATCGTCGTTTTCGAAGATTTGTGCAGGTTTACCTCTGATAAATTCAATACCGTATTTTTCTTGAGATGTTTTGTAGAACTCTTCGTATCCTTTACCGAAGGAACGGAGATCCATGTAGTAACAGGTTACTTCAGTATCAGGTTCGTGGTCGATACATAATTGTGCGTTTTTCATGGAGTACATACAACATACTCTGGAACAGTATGGTTTACCGATTGTTTCATCTCTGGAACCGACACAGTGGATGAATGCTACACGTTTAGGTTCGATACCGTCGGAAGGTTTGATAACGTGACCACCAGTAGGTCCGGATGCGTTAATCATCCTTTCAATTTCCATAGCGGTAATTACGTTTGAGAAACGTCCGTATCCGTATTGGTAAATTCCGGATGGATCGAATGGGTCGTAACCGATTGCAGCAACAATAGTACCAACTTCTAATTCAATTTTGGTTGGTTGTTGGTTGTGGTCGATTGCGTCTGGTCCACATGCTTGTACACATAAGTTACATTCGATACAGTAGTCTTTATCGATAGTAGCACATAATGGTACAGCTTGAGGGAATGGGATGTAAGATGCTTTTACCATACCTACACCTTCGTCGTAGTAGTTAGGTATTTCGATAGGACAAGCTTCTTGACATGCACCACATCCAGTACATAAATCTTCATCTACATATCTTGCTTTTTTCTCTACAGTTACTTTGAAGTTTCCGATGTATCCGTCTACTTCAGTAACTTCTGCGTAAGAAATTAATTCGATGTTTTCGTGTTTGGAACAGTCTACCATTTTAGGTGCTAAAATACACATTGAACAGTCGAGAGTAGGGAAAGTTTTATCTAATTGTCCCATACGTCCACCAATGGTTGGGTTTCTTTCTACCATGTAGGTTTTGAATCCCATGTCACCTAAATCTAAAGCGGTTTGGATACCAGCTACTCCACCACCGATAACTAATGCTTTGTTATCTACTGCTACTTTAGTAGCTTCTAATGGTTCGAGTAATCTTGCTTTAGCAACAGCCATACGGGTTAAGTCTTTAGCTTTTTCGGTAGCTGCTTCAGGTTCGTTCATGTGTACCCATGAGTCTTGTTCTCTTAAGTTAGCAAATTCAAATAAGAATTTGTTTAATCCTGCTTCTTCTACACATCTACGGAAAGTAGGTTCGTGAAGACGAGGGGAACAAGCTGCTACAACAACTCTGTTTAAGTTTTTCTCTTTAATATCTTCTTGAATCATTGCTTGACCTGGGTCTGAACACATGTATTTGTAGTCAGTTGCGTGAACTACATTAGGTAAGGTCTTAGCATATTCAGCTACACTAGGACAGTCTACGACTCCACCAACGTTTACACCACAGTGGCAAACGTAAACACCGATCCTTAATTCTTCGTTGTTATTTATATCTTCTGCCATATTAATTCACCTTGTACAAGTCGTGAAAAATATCTAATATATAATAAAAATTGCAATTTTTAAAAAAAAGTCTATAGAATTTTTACATAGTATTAGATATACATATGTAGTAAGTCCACATATTTAAAGCTTTCTGATGACATCTTGGAGTAAAGTATATATATGATAAATGAAAATACGCTTGAAAATAGCTTTAATAACTTAAAAAAGAATAAAAAAAGCTAATTATTTAAAAACAAGCTTATTTGTTAGATTTATAAAAAATAATAAATTTAGGTTAAGATAAATTTATCGATTTTTAGCTAGATTATCATGATAATTACAGGCAGTGTAATCAAAGAGATTACAGTGTTGATTAATATGCAGTCTGAAGTCAACTCATAATCCAGCTTATAGGTAATTGAAAGCAACAGTGACATCATTCCTGAAGGCATAGCAGCCTCAACAACAGCAACACTATACTCCAAGTTTACCAAACCCAAATAATTAACTATTAAAAAAGCAACCATAGGGAAAAATGCCAGTTTCATAATAGATGTAAACACAATCATGGATTTGCTTCTAGACAATGCTGAAAAATCAATGGATAAACCTAAAGTAACCATTATTAAAGGAATGGCACCCTGACCCAAATAATTAACAGTGTAATCTAAAACAGACCCTATTGGAATATTCAACCAATTGAAACACAAACCTAAAACTACAGCCCATAAAGGTGGGAAAAATGCTATCTTTTTAACTGCCGTTTTTATAGTTCCACCGAATTTTAGGATTAAAACAAAGGATAAAATCAAAAATATACACAATGTTGCCATATCACAGAATATTGCTCTTAAAAAACCTGCCTGACCATAAATGCCTAATGTAACCGGATAACCCATAAATGCAGTGTTAGCAATCATTACAGTTACAAGAACAGACCATAATTTTATATCATCTAATTTAAATTGTTTTAAAATGAAATAAGATACAATACCTGTTGCAAATGATGAAGCCAAAATAATAAACGGTAAAATTCCCAATTTTGGAATCAAAGACAAATCAGCTCCATATATCGCATGAAATATCATGCACGGCATTAAAATATACATCACTATTTTATTAAATGGATCAATATCTTTTTCTGATAAAAAATCAATTCGCTTAAGGAAATACCCTAAACCAATCATTATGATAATAGATAAAATAGTAGTTTCAATTGCACTCATACAAGGCTATTGTATGAATTTTAAAATATATAATAATTATTACAAAAAATAGAAAAAAAGAAAAAAGTAAAATTAACTAACGATACCTTCGCTAGTAATTTTAAATACACATTCACCTTCAGGTAAATGTGGAGAATCCACTAAACGAGCAATTCTTTTACCAGCTAAACCTTTTTTAAGCCAAATTCTGTAAGTGGATGCGTGACCTAAAACGTGACCACCAATAGCTTTTGTAGGACTTCCAAAGAAGGAATCAGGTTTAGCTTGAACTTGGTTGGTTAAAAATACTGCAACATTATAAGTGTTTGCAATTTGTTGTAGGGAGTGTAAGTGCTGATTTAATTTTTGTTGTCTTACAGCTAATGATTCCCTTCCAACATATTCTGCTCTGAAGTGAGCCATTAATGAATCAACTATGACTAATTTGATATTAGCTCCGTTTTGAATGAGTTCATTGATTTTATCAACCATTAATATTTGGTGAGCAGAGTTAAAAGCACGAGCAACGTGAATTCTGCTTAAAACTTGTTCAACATCTAAATCAAAACCTTCAGCGATTTGCCTTACTCTTTCTGGACGGAAAGTGTTTTCTGTATCTACAAATACACATTCACCATCAAGACCTCCGAGTTCTTCAGGTAATTGAACAGTCACGGCTAATTCATGAGAAATTTGACTTTTACCAGATCCAAATTCACCAAATACTTCAGTAATTGATTGAGTTTCAATTCCACCACCAATCAAATCATTGAATTCTTGGCTACCTACAGTAATGTGACCAACATCTTTTCTTCTTTCATCTACTTCTAAAGCAGTTTCAAAATCAATATTTTCAGCTCTACGAGCTGCTTCAATAACTTTTTCAGCGACACCTTCACCAATTTCTGCTTTAACAGATAATTCCTTTGGAGTAGCAGTTGCTAATCTCATCATATCAGCAAAGCCTGCATCCCTTAATTTTTCTGCTGTCTTTTCACCAACACCCGGTAAATCTGCTAATTCTACCATAATAATCATTCCTTCATTTTTCTAATTTAAAAATATTTGTTTAAGATTTTTTTAGGACTTAACCTATTTTCTTCATTAAATTCATCAAAACTAACATTAGCTATAATTTCAACAGTTAAACCATTAAGATCATCGAGTTTATCTTGAATATCTAAACCGTCTTCAACAAGACTAATAATTTCCTCTTTTTTCATTCCTATTAACTCTTCAGCTAAATTATCAAAGAATGTGACTTGAATATCTCCAGTGTCATCTTCGATTCTTGTAGGAACCATTAAAAGATATTTAGGTTCATCGAAAGTGTATCCACAGTTATCGCAGATATACTCATCAATAGTTTCTTCTACGTTACTATTACAGTTAGGACATCTTTTAAGTAATATCCTGTCTGTACTTACATCTTTAATTGTTCCTGTGACACAAACATTTGTATCATCTTCATACAAAGATTCGATGGATTTAGGAGTGTAAATTTCAGCCATTAAATCATCAATTGATGGTAAATTTTCCAATTCACTTTCACTAGGTTCAAGAATTGTAGTAGCTCGGGATACATTAGCTTCTAAACGGTTATCCATATTTAATGCTAAACGAGGATTTTGTAATTTTATTCCGTCACCGACTTCTCTTTCTTGAAGTGCATCGTTATCCCATAAAGCAACTCTGATTGTACCTGTGTCATCGGCTATTTCAATATTTCTAACATGGCCTGTGTCACCGGTATCCCTGTCAAAGTCTCGAACATCATTGATTTCAATGATTCTACCAATAATAATAGTGTCTTCTTCATCCTCATCAAGGTCTTCAATCTTTTTAGGATTGTAAATTGTTTTTTCAAGAGTTGATAATTCAGGTATAAACATTGCAGATGCTTGCTCTTCAGTTAATTTTATAACTCTAGAACCACTTCCTATGTTTAAGTCAACGCTCATCATTCCAAGTCTAGTTCTAGCGTTTTCGATTTGGTATGCATCTCCAACAACATATTCTTCCCTGGCTTTTTCATTCCAGAAAGATAATTGAACCTTACCAGACTCATCGG
Source organism: Methanobrevibacter sp. (assembly GCA_017473945.1). GTDB lineage: Archaea > Methanobacteriota > Methanobacteria > Methanobacteriales > Methanobacteriaceae > Methanocatella. The sequence continues at coordinate 27,781 of JAFUIW010000027.1, forward strand.
CGAACATTACAGATCGAACAATACCGACACTTCCATCATCACGTTGGAATTCATTAACATCATTTACAGAAAGAACCCTACCAATAACATCAATTTCTTTTCCTTCATCATCGATTTCAGCTATGCTTCCAATTGGAACAGGTCTTAATTGTTCTCTAATAGCTTCAAACTCATCTAACTCTTCAATAGTTAAATTTTCAGGATTAATTGTAATTTGAGTGTTGAAATTTGTATTCATTGAATATCCGCTTTCAGTGTAATCATCAAAACGAACATCCCCACCAATAATTTTAACAATGTCACCCTTATTAATTGGTAAAGCGGTATCGTCACCCCAAACTGTAACTCTGATAGAACCTGTGTTATCTCCAACATCAAAGTTTCTCAATCTTCCTTCAGAGTTATCTGTTTTTCTTAGGAAAGTTCTAATATCCTGGAGTCTGATTACAACCCCTTTGATGGAAACATCTTTCTGTTCTGACAAATCGCCGATTTGCATGAATTCCTGTTCAATTTCGGGAACATCGAATTCACCTTTAATGATTCTTCCATCCCAATGGGTTAAAGATATTTCTGAATCGCCGTCCCTATTGACTCTTTCACGAGCTTGCGCTGCAAGAATTTTAACAGTGTCGCCATCTTCTAACTTTAAATCTTCAATTAACTCCACGTTTTTATTCCATAGGGTGTATGTGATTTTACCGGTTGCATCCTGTAATTCTAAAGAGGCAACTTTACCCTGTTTTCCATTTTTTTCATAACTTCTGATTGTTGGAATCCTTAAAATTCTTGCAATGATATTGACTTTAGTTTCAGGTTCGATATCTGCAATAGGTGTAATGGTTTGTTCATAAACAGGATATTTTGAAGCATCATCTTCAACATGAGCGATTGTTGATCTTGGCCTTAATGTAGCTTCAAGACCGGAATAACCTTCCTTAATATCAACATTTTTAATTTGGATAATGTCTCCTTCATTGAATTTCTTCAAAAGAGGCATGTTTTGAGTCCAGAAAACACATCTCATAGTACCTGTGTTGTCCTTGAGTTCAACATTACAGACTTCACCTTCTTTACCTTTGCGTGTTTTGAAAGACCTTTTATTAGAAATAGATATTACCCTACCGGTAACTTGAACGTCTTTGCTGCCGTCTTCCAAATCATTAATTGATTTATCTGCATATTCAGGTTTTTCGGAAACAATTTCAGGCTCTTCTGTTACAAATTGTCCAACAACCATATCTGCAAATGTAACATCTCCCATAAATGAAGCATGTTCATTTTTTTTCTTGAATTCTTCCATACGGCTAAAGAATTCTTCCTCTGTTATTTTATCTTTAACTTTATCATATCTTTCTTGAAGTTCTTCTGTCATTGTAAATCCAGTGTCCTGAGGAACTTCTTCATATTTATCAATTCCTTGAGAATCATCTGAAGTTTCATCATCTGTAGAAATTACATCACTATAATCAACCCTATAATTGTCTAAAATCATGCGAGCCAGATCAATATCGTTCATAAATTCTACATCACCATAGTTTTCACGTAATTTTTCGATTTCAGCTTCAAACTCTTCTTCAGAAAGTTGATCTTTGATTTTTTCATATAATTGTAAAATTTCTTCTTGCATACCAAACCCCTCATAGAAAAGTTAATTATTATTTTATAATTAGAATGTATATAAAGTATTAGAGAGAGCATTTGATGAGTAATATATTGAAAATTTTATATATATTTCACTTAAATGCACACTTATGAAAAGTAGTAAAATAATCAATATGCATTAGGATTTTTCTTTAATGCAGTTTTAATCATTATTGCTAGGTCTAAACCCATGTGCCAGTTTTCTACATATTCAATATCATATTCAATACGTTTTTTAATAGAGGTATCTCCACGGCAACCATGAATTTGAGCCCAACCAGTAATTCCTGGCCGTACCTGATGTTTAACCATGTATTTTGGAACATCCTTTTTAAATTGCTCTACAAAATAAGGTCTTTCAGGTCTTGGACCAACAACGCTCATATCTCCCTTTAAAACATTGAAAAATTGAGGCAATTCATCAATACTAGTTTTCCTAATAAAGTTTCCAACAAGTGTTTTACGTGGATCATCTTTGGTTGTCCATTCAGATTTTTCTTCACTTGGTTTTTGAACCTTCATACTCCTGAACTTATACATCATGAACGGCTTTCCGTTGTGACCTATCCTTTCCTGTTTGAATATTATCGGACCTCTTGATGTCAATTTAATTGCAATTGCTGTAAGAATCATGATAGGTGAAGTGATTATAATTGCAATAATGGATATAATATAATCTGAAGAATACTTTAAAAACTTATTGAATTCATCATCCAAAGGTACATAACGAATATTAATAATTGGAATATCTTCAATCATGTCCACGGACGGTTGAGCGGGAAAATACCTAATGTAATCTGGAATAATTTCCGCTTTAATTCCAACACGCTCACAACTTTCTACAAGCTCATTAATACGGTAATAATACTTTAAAGGAATAGCTAAAACAACCCTATCGAAACGATTTTTCTCCAAAATATCATCCAAATCACCAAATGCGCCTATAACTTCACTTCCCGCAATTTTCATCCCAACATGTTCAGATCTTCCCAAAAATCCATTTACGGAAAATCCCAAATAGGGATTGTCTCGAATTTTTTCAGCGAAAGAATAAGCCAAATCATTATCCCCAACGATTAAAATATGCTTTAAATTTCTGTTGTTAATTCTAATTTTTTTTAAAAAGCTTCTGATTATGAATCTTTCAATAATACCCAAGAATGTAGCTATAATAGCCAAAAGGAAAAGCATTATTCTGGAAAAATTAGGCTGATTAATAATAAATAAAATTGCAACAAGAACAATAAAAGCAACTAAATTTACCTTAATAATTTGGGTTGCCTCTGAAAAAATATTTTTGTAGGTTCTGCGAGGCCTATATAAACCAAAAGCAAAGTAAAGAATTAAATATGTAGGAATTACAGCAAATACCAAGAAAAGAAGATAACTTTGCAGACTTAAATGACCTCCTATTGGTCCAAATAAGGTAGTATGAAATCTTAGCCAAAATGAAGATGCCAAAGATGCTACAAAGACTAAAACATCAAGCAATACCAAAATTATATTCAATAATCGCTGATTTTCCTTTATCATAGTAATTACCAAAATAACTAGTTACAATCTTTATATTGGTTACTATATTATATAACTTTATTTTTTAAACAAATTCAAAAATAGCTTTAAAAAACATAAAACTGCAATCCCAAAATAAACAATTAAATTGGTTAAAAAGAAGGAATCGTCGGCATGATGTTTTTTATAATAGACATACATTGCACGATAAAATTCATATATCAACTTGTTTTTTTGTTTTTTACTGCTGGCACCTTTAAGATGGGTAATTGAAGATTCACCGTAGTAAACTATCTTCCAACCGCCATTCTTAATGCGATAACATAGGTCAATGTCCTCACCATACATAAAAAAGGTCTCATCAAGAAGACCCACACCATCCAGTGCGCTTTTTCTCATGAACATGAATGCTCCGGTCAGGCAGTCAATTTCATAAATCCCGTCGTCAGGCAGATTAGTGAGATTATAATTGTCATCCTCGCTGTTTGTGGGAATATGGAACAATCTGAAAAATGAATTTTTAACATTTGGAAAAGTTCTTTTACATGCCTTGTCCAACTCACCGTTTTCAAGTCTTACCCTACAGCCACATGCACCGACATCGTCATGTTTTTCCATGTAATTGTAAATGTTTTCCAAAGTATCTTCCCAAACAACCGTGTCTGAATTTAAAAGCAGAACATAATCACTGTCGACATGCCTCAAAGCCAGATTATTGCCTGCGGCAAAACCGTTGTTTTCACCGGATGCTATGAATTTTACATTATCTTTAAAGTAATCCTGCAATTTGGACAAACTATCATCACTGGACGCATTATCAACTACAATTATTTCATAGGAAAACGGATAGGAATATTTCAAAATGGAATTAATTGTATCTCTGGTCATCTCAAAAGTTTGATAATTAACAATTACGACAGAAAGATTCATAAAACTCAACTTTACCTTTTTAAAAATTTTATAGTGTTAATTATTAATCTATATTCGATTTTTAAATAATTTTTTGTATTTTCTGATTTGAATTTTGTCTTTGAAACTTTATTTCTAGTGGATAAACCTTCCTTTATTCCGGCCAAATATATGTTTCCAAATCCTTTTTTTACAAAAAACAGATATTTTATGAAAAATCCTAAAAACAAGAATATGAAATTGATAATCTTTAATGGAATTGGAATATTCTTATAGACGACCCATACATTATTACGTGCCGCCAGTCTCACTTTAAACTCATTGTACCTGCTGCCGCTGGTTGCACTCCCAATATGATAAACAATGGCCTGAGGGCATAACAGATTGCGGTAACCGTTGATTTTAGATCTTATTGCAAGGTCCACATCTTCCATATATGCAAAAAAGTTATCATCAAACATTCCAAGCTCTTCAAGTAGGGATTTCCTATATAATGCGGCTCCGGCACAGCTTGAAAATATTTCCTTTACCTCAACATACTCATCGGATTTGTGATTTTCACCGGTTTTTTTAGTCCATGCAAGCAAGTTATACTCATCGCCGACATCATCTATTAAATCTTTATTATTATATTGAAGCATTTTGGCCTGAACAGAAAATATATCATCACTTGATGAAATTAAATCTATCATATTCTTAATGGAACCCTTTTTAAGTTCAGTGTCATTGTTTAAGGAAAAGATATAATCATGTTTAGCTTTTGAAATTCCCTGATTGACCGCAGGAGCAAAACCTCGGTTTTTTGAATTTTCAACCAATACAACAGGGAAGTTGAACTCATTAGCGTTAATGAAATCTTTACTGTTATCGCTTGATCCATTATCGACGATAATTACCTCTCCGATATGTTCACTATCTTCGTTAAGTGAATCAAAAAATCTTTTTAGGAATCTTTCCCCATTATAATTTGGTGTTACTACTGAGACTTTCATGCTAATCAATTGAATTTTTGAATCTAAACCACATTTTATAATATAATTTCGGATTAAATAAAAATAATCTTATTTTTAATTTGAATTTAAAATCTCCCCTATATCTTGACAGTTTAGACAATAAATCTTTTTTCTTCATAACATAATAAACTTCATCAAAGCCATAGCAGCTGTAAAAGAAGTAATTCATATTTCCGAATATTGCTTTAGGAATTCTGGAATAGATAATCAAATTAGCCAAATCGTTTCGTCCATTCATTCTGTAAAAACTAGCTAAACTCTCAAAAATATCAACAATGTCAAAGCGTCTGAATTCTGAAGTTCTGATGGCAGAATCTGAACGCTGAATGTAATAATATGTGACTTCATTACTAATATGTATCCTATTTCCATGAATTAAAGCTTTAAGAGCAAATTCAGTGTCCTCTCCATAAACAACTCCCGGAGTAAAGTAGATATTGTTATCTTTAATGATTTTTGAATTATACATCAGCTGGAAAAAATTAAACAGGATTTCCATTTGAAGTTCCTTTTTGATAAAATCTTCGGTTGAAATGGAATTGAAGTCAAAGTAATTCAGATAAGAGATTCTATCCCCTTCTTTTTTTGCAAATTGTATTAAACTGAAGTCATAATCCTCATTATACAATTCAGAGAGATGGTTTTCCAAAACCAAATCATCCCCATCGATAAAAACAATATATTCTCCAGAGGAAACATCTATACCATGATTCCGGGCAACGCTAACTCCAGCATTCCTCTGATGGATTACCTTATACGGAATTCCACAACCCTTCAGCGTTGAATTGATGACATTCAGACTACCGTCAGTAGACCCGTCATCAATGACAATGATTTCATACCTATATTTAAAATCCTGATTAATAACGGATTTGAGAGTTGCACCTACATATCTAGCGCAGTTATAAACGGGAATAATAACACTGACTTTAATATTATTCATTTTTACCTCCTTCATTTAAAAGAAAATCGACAACTCTCTTAGATGCTTCACCATCAATTTCATCAAATTGTGTCATTACAAATTCAGATAATTTCTTTTCATCGAAATCCTTGTTTTTAATTGCATCAATCAACTGAGCTGAATCATAAACGACCGGTCCCGGAACAGTTTTTTTAAAATCAAAATAAAATCCTCTTTCGTCATTCAAATAACTTTCAAAATCATAAGTGAAAAATACAATTGGCTTATCCAGCATTGCAAACTCTATCATTATGGAGGAATAATCTGTAATCAAAACATCACTAATCAATAATAATTCCTGCTCTGATGCGTAATCACTGCAATCAATGTATTTCCCTTTGGAGGAAATGTCACCGCTATAAAAATCCTTAATTTTCGGATGTAATCTCAAAGCTAAAATATATTCATCACCCAATGCCTCATTGAACTCGTTTAAATCCAGATAATTGAAAACATTATTATACTTTTCCTCATCCCTAAAAGTAGGGGCATAAAGGATGATTTTTTTATCGCAATCGATTGCATACCTGCTGCAAAAATTCTGCTTTAAATCATGAATATTGTGATTTTCAAAATAATAATCCGCTCTCGGAAGACCTAATGGCTTAATTTTATCTTTAGATATCTGAAAAGCTTCGCTGTAAAAGCTTTCAATATTTTTTGAAGAGGTTATAAGATAATCAGTGTTATTTGAAATTTTCAAAAGCATTTGCCTTTCCTCTTCACCTGAAACGGATCCTCCAAATTTTTTAAAAGCACCAGGAGCATGCCACAATTGAGTAACAATGCTTTCACTTTTAAAATTCATGAATGCAATTGGGAAAAAATTGTCATTCAAAAATATATATTTAGAAGTGGCCAAATCTTTAAAAGCAGTTATGGAAAGTTTATCTTTATAAAAAAAGTTAAATTCAAAAGTTCCTCTTTTATCAAATTCCGTTTTAATATAATCCAAATTGCCCTTGAAAGACTCTCTTGAATCAACGATGAATGTGATTTTTTTACTATTTATGGGAAAGACTTTAAATAAATTAAAAATTGCCCCATAGACCCTATGTTTGAGAAACTTCATAAAAATCAGTTAAAAAGAAAAAAAATTAATTTAATGGAAGAATGCCATAATTCCAGGAAGTGACTCCATCATTGCTTGAATACCTAAAATGAAAATTGCAAGACCTCCGATGAAATTAATATATCTTGCATATTTCATAGCAATTTTTGTTCCGAAGGTACCGATTAAAAGCCAGAAAACAACAGCAGTTAAACTTAAACATGCCAATCCTAAGGGATTTACATGTGCAGCAACACCTTGAGCTGCCAAAATCAAGTTTTCAATGTTTCCAAAAATCAATAGGGCTGAAAATTGTTTTATTTCATTATCCATCTACTCACCCCTGATTGACTCAACCATCGCTTGTAAACCTAAAATGAATATGGCCAAACCACCAATGAAATCTATGAAATCAACATAGTTAATGAGAAGTTGAGTTCCAAATGTTCCAATTATCAACCATAATGAAACACAAATGATACTTGCAATACCTAATTTAACTGGATTTACTCCAGCAACTACCCCCTGTGAGGATAGCACCAAATTTTCAATATTACCAAATATAATCAATCCTACAAAAGGTAAATATTGTTCCAACATTAAATCACCATTTCCCCAATAATTCGGAAGAGATATTTCCGAATAAAAATAAACATACAATAATGATTATTAATGAATAATAATATATAAAACTATCTTTAATACTTAAAAAAATCTAGAACAATATTCAATAAAAACTTTAAAAAATTATAATGAAATTATAAAAATTATTATACGATTATAGAAAAATCATATAAAAAAATAACAAAATTATAAAAAAAGAGGTATGTTTCAAGTGTAAAAACTACCTGTCGCCATACATCTTTTCATAATATTTTTGATAATCTCCACTTTTTACTTGGTCGGTCCAATTCTGATTGTCCAGATACCATTGAATTGTTTCTTTAATACCAGTTTCAAATGTATATGATGGTTTCCAACCTAAATCGCTTTGAATTTTACTTGAATCAATTGCATAACGTCTATCATGACCTAATCTGTCGGTGACAAATTCTATCAATGATTCGTCTTTGCCCAATTCTTCTAAAATCAGTTTAACAATGTAAATATTTTCCTTTTCATTGTTACCGCCAATGTTATATACTTCACCAAGTTCACCTTCATGCATGACCAAATCAATAGCTACGCAATGGTCATGAACATGCAACCAGTCACGGATATTCTTTCCATCACCGTAAATCGGCAATTTCTTATCTTCCAGAGCATTGGAAATCATTAAAGGAATTAATTTTTCTGGAAATTGATATGGTCCGTAATTGTTTGAACAGCGTGTAATGTTTATCGGCAAATCAAAAGTCTCACCATATGCTCTTGTAATTAAATCCCCACCAGCTTTTGAAGCTGAATAAGGACTATTTGGCTGTAATGGAGTATTTTCAGTGAAGTATCCAGTTTTTCCTAAAGTTCCATACACTTCATCAGTGGATATTTGAATGTATTTTTCAACTCCAAACTCTTTTGCTGCATTTAAAAGGGTTTGTGTTCCCAGAACATTTGACTTGATGAATATTTCAGGATCTTCTATGCTTCTGTCAACATGGCTTTCTGCCGCAAAATTAATGACATAATCGCATTGTTTAACCAAATCGTCCACTACTGACTTGTCCCTAATGTCACCCTTAACAAATGAGTAATTATCCTTATTTTCTATATCCTTTAGGTTTTCAAGATTTCCGCAGTATGTTAATGCATCAAGATTGATGATTTCATATCCTGAATATTTATTAACCATATACCTTACAAAATTGCTTCCAATAAATCCTGCCCCACCTGTAACAAGTATTTTAGTCATGGTATCACTCGTATTTAATTTGGGATTCCTTAAGAGTTTTCCACTGTTTATCCTTATCAGATAAAATAATCTCATCGATATCATCAATAGGCCAATCTATTGCAATATCTTCATCATTCCACATTATTCCACTTTCATCTTCTCCATGGTAAAATTCTGTACATTTATACTGGAATTCTGCTTCATCAGACAATACAACAAAACCATGTGCAAATTTTGGAGGAATGAATAACTGTTTTTTATTTTCTTCAGATAAAATGGCTCCAGCCCATTTACCGTAAGTAGGAGAATCTGCTCTTAAATCCACACCAACATCAAATACTTCGCCCTTAATAACACGAACAAGTTTGCCCTGAGGATAATTCACTTGCAGGTGAAGACCTCTTAAAACTCCTTTTGATGATTTGGATTGGTTATCCTGAACAAAGGTCAAGTCATAGCCAGCTTCCTTAAAATCATTTTCATTATATGTTTCCATGAAATATCCCCTATTGTCTTCAAAGACAGTGGGTTCAACTGTAAACATGCCGTCAATGTCTAAATTAGTAAATTTAAATTTTCCCATAAAACTCACTTTTTAACTAAATTAAATAAGTATTGCCCATAATCAGTTTTTTCAAGTTCTTGAGCGGTTTTTAACAATTCTTCATCGTTAATGTAACCTTTAAGATAAGCTATCTCTTCAAGACAAGCAATATATAATCCTTGCCTTTTTTGAATAGTTTCAATGAAATTTGAAGCCTCTAAAAGCCCTTCATGAGTACCTGTATCAAGCCAAGCCATACCCCTTCCCAGAAGTTCTACTTTAAGCTTACCTCTTTTAAGATACTCTTCATTTACAGATGTAATTTCAACTTCGCCCCTATCAGAAGGCTTTACTTTTTTAGCTATTTCAATTACATCATTATCATAAAAATAAAGACCAGGTACAATATAATTTGATTTAGGTTTTTCCGGTTTTTCTTCGATGGATAAAACCTTCCAATCTTCGTCAAATTCAACAACTCCAAAAGCTTCGGGGTTGTTGGTATAGTATCCAAATATTACAGCACCTTCCTCCAGATTTCTAGCCCTTTCAAGGATTTCGGTAAATCTGTGTCCATGGAAAATATTATCTCCCAAAATTAAAGCAACTTTATCTTTGCCAATGAAATCCTCACCTATGATAAATGCCTCTGCAAGGCCGTTGGGGTTTTCTTGAACTTCATAAAAAAATTTAATCCCCAATCTACTCCCATCGCCCAGCAAATCCCTATACATTGGCAAGTCACGGGGAGTGGATATGATTAAAATTTCTTTAATTCCTGCAAGCATTAAAACAGATATAGGATAATAAATCATTGGTTTATCATATAAAGGCAATAACTGCTTTGAAACCGCTTTTGTAATTGGATAAAGACGAGTTCCAGAACCACCTGCAAGTACTATACCTTTCATAACAATCACTAAAATAGAATTTGTTTTTAATGATTAATATAAATATGTTATAAAAAAAGAGAATGAAAGTTTAAGGAAAACTTTCAAATTTCAAAAATTCATTTTCACTGGCGGCATCCTTAAATGTATCGACAATATCCTTATCGACTGCACCGGCATTGATTAATTCAATTTCACAACTGATTTCTGTAAGGCAATCATATAACGCATCTAAATTTTTACCATAGTAATCTGGAAAGTTTAAAGCTTCCATAAGATAATCATGGCCTCTTTCATTGATTAATTTACCATCCAATTGCATTTTAAACCTCTTTAAATGTGTTATAATGGTCAGCAGTATAGTAAACTTTAAAGTCACCGGTGTTATAGACTATCCTTTCTGCTCCACGTTGTGTTCCGTTGGCATTGATGTCGCATTCAATGTATTTGGAATCTGAATCCGGAAGGACATGCTGCCTGTTGGTAAATGTATCTCCGCCTATGCTCTTTCCGGGAGCATAGTCTTTAAGAGGCCCGCCATGCCATCCAAGGTCCTGTGCCTGCTTTTTAGTGATATAATTGCTTGGAAGCTTATGATATTCTTTAATATAAGCTGCAACCTCATTTACAGTGCAATATTGACCATCTTCAGTAACACCAGCATCAGATGAATCATCACCAAAATGCAAAAAGTCAAAAAATCCCGCACTTACAGATCCGATTGTAAACAATGCAATTATAAGTGCAAGGATAAATACTAGTTTCTTATTCATTTAATCAACTCTATATATTCGCTAATAGCTTCTTTATAATCTCTTAATGGTTCAAATCCATTTTCAATCCATTTTTCATTCTTCAAAACAGAATAGCTTGGCCTTGGAGCAGGTCTTGAAAATTCAGATGCGGTTACCGGAATAACATTAACATCCCTTTCTGCAATTTCAAAAATGTATCTTGCAAATTCGCACCAGGAACAGCTTCCGGAATTTGTAAGATGATAAATTCCGTAATAATCTGTCTCAATTAACTGTGATAATCCATATGCCAAATCCGGAGTGTAGGTAGGGGTTCCAACCTCATCATAAACGACTGTTATTTCTGAATGATTTTCAGCCAATTCAAGCATTGTTTTCGGGAAATTTTTACCGTTGATACCGTATAGCCAGGCTGTTCTGACTATAAAGTACTTGTCCAGTATTTCCTGAATGGCCTGTTCTCCCTTAAGCTTACTTTTTCCGTAAATGCTTATAGGTCCGATTTCACCATCTTCAGCAATAGGGTCCCTTGCAGTTCCGTCAAAGACATAATCCGTACTGATATGAACCAAAGGACAGTCAATTTCTCTGCATGCCAATGCCAAATTTTTAACTCCTTCACCATTAACTGCATATGCCAAATCCTGATTTGTTTCACATCCGTCAACATCAGTATAAGCCGCAGAATTAATAACTATGTCCGGATTATTTTCCTTAATAATTTCCATTGTCTTATCCTTATCGGTTATATCCAATGTTTTAGATGTGGTCAGCACCAGTTCGTGCTTGTCTTTTAAAACTTCTTCCAAATCATGGCCCAACATTCCATTAGAACCAGTAATTAAAATCTTCATAATAATCCCTTAAAATTTAATATATAGTTTAGATATATATTAATTTAAATATTTAAAATGGGAGTTATAATTATGAAAGTTTGTATTATGGGTCAAGGATATATAGGGCTTCCAACAGCTGCCCTTTTCTCAAGAAGCCATTGTGAAGTTGTTGGAGTGGACATTAACGAGGAAATGATTAATAACTTAAATAAGGGAATTATTCACATTGAAGAACCAGGAATAAGTGACATCATCAAGAAATCCGTGAAAAAACATACCTACAAAGCTTCTCTAACTCCTGAAAAAGCAGATGCATTTATTATAACCGTGCCTACACCCTATATCGCTGAAAACTACAGCTGTGATTTAAGTTATGTCATTACTGCTTGTGAAACAATTATCCCATATTTGGAAAAAGGAAATACAGTTATTATTGAATCAACAATAGCTCCCATGTCAACTGATGAAGTTATTAAGCCAATTTTTGAAAAGGCAGGTTTTGTCATCGGAAAAGATTTATACCTTGCGCATTGCCCTGAAAGAGTTCTGCCCGGCCGTATTTTAGAAGAGCTTGTTCACAACGACAGGATTATTGGAGGAGTAACTCCGGAATGTGCAGTTAAAGCAGGTGAAGTGTATGGACAATTTGTTGAGGGTTATTTAATGCTTACAGAAGCAAAAACCGCCGAATTATCAAAATGTATGGAAAATACATTTAGGGACGTCAATATTGCACTTGCAAATGAACTTGCAAAAATATGCGCGGAAATTGGTGTAAATGCACTCGACGTGATAAAAATGGCAAACAAACATCCTAGAGTGAACTTACACTCACCGGGACCTGGTGTTGGTGGACATTGCCTTGCAATTGATCCTTACTTTATTTATGCTAAAGCACCCGAAACCGCTAAAATTATAAAGCTAGCACGTGACACCAACAAATCAATGCCAGCATTTGTGTGTGAATACGTTAGAAAAATAATTCCGGACGGCAAAATTGCAGTTTTAGGAGTCTCATATAAAGGAAATACCGGTGATGACAGGGAAAGTCCAGCTTATGAAATTATAGCTGAACTTGAATCAGACGGATACGAACTTGCCATTCATGACCCGCATGTTGATAAGGATAATTTCATGAGTTTTGCTGATGCAGTCGATGGAGCTAAATTAATACTCATTTTATGTGACCATAATGAATTCAAACATCCTGACTATGAGATGATCAGTAAAAAAATGGAAAATCCAATAATTTTCGATACAAAAAATATTATCTATAAAGTTCCAGATGACGTTACACTTTACAACTATGGAAACTTGTATACAATTTAGTAAAAAAAAGATAAAAATTAGAGTAGTTTCATTCGCCGAAACTAACTCTTTCGAATTTTTCTAAAGCTTTTAGTGATTTGGTAGCATCCACACCTATTTTTGTAGTGGTTCCATCACTTTCAGCTACTGGATCAAGAGATGAACCTCTGACATTAGGCACTATCATAATGTCCCTGTCACCTTTTACACGTGTTGATATTGCATATTCGACATCTTCGGCATCAAACACATTGACATCAGTGTCAACGACAACACAATGTTTTAATGATGGATGAGCCGACAATGCAGCCATTATTGCATTTTTTCCATCTCCTTCAGTTTGTTTTCTGATTGAAACAACTGCATGTAACCAACAGCAACCGCCTTCAGTTAAAACAACATTTTCAACTGTAGGAACCGCATTTTTAACAGCTTTGAATATCCTTGGTTCTTGAGGAAGACCTTGTAACAGCTTATGCTCAAAACCGGCAGGAATAATTGCATGATAAGCAGCATCTTTTTTAATATGCATGGTTTTCAGGTTAATGATTGGCTGGTCACGAATAATATCATAAGTATCAGTTAAATCGACAAATGGACCTTCAGCAACAGTTTCAGTAACTGATATCTTACCTTCTAAAATAATATCCGCTTGAGGAACATTTAAATCTCCACATTTAATTAATTCGAGGTCTCCTCCCTTAAAAGCATTAGCCACATCCATTTCATCATAATCAATTGGA
>JAFUIW010000028.1 GCA_017473945.1 Methanobrevibacter sp.
TTAGAGTGTTTATCGTATGATTTTTTATGAGTATCGTAATGTTCCCGACATTTCCCACAGGTAAACTATGGGTAGTACTGTATGTTCCAATCAGAAACATACGAACTAATGGATGCAATGTTTTACGATGATGGAACATCTGCAAGTAATAATTTGTGGAGGTTGAATAATGCAACTTTAACAAGAGATAGTGAGTACACTACTGTTAAATCAACTGCACAATGGGGAAATATCCAATTAAGTCGTAATAATGTTCAAGTAAATTTATTAGAGAACAATAGTACCATTGTTATTGAAATGGATTTGTTAGGATGTTCTTCACAAAAATTAATGTCTTTAAGATATTACGATGGAACACACCACTATTTAAATTTCCCTGCTCTTGATGGGCATCATAAAGTTACAATTACATCAAACAGTCAGAAATTTGAAGTTGATGGAGTTGTAAAACAAAATTGGTCAGTTAATATTCCAAATATATACTTACAGACAAGTATGAGTGAATCAAACTTGGAATTACAATTTAAACAATTAAAGGTTTATCCGATTTAAATCGGATAAATCACGAAGTTTTTGTATTGTAATTCTTGACTATTGCTACCTATTTGGAATAAAAATCGTTCAAAAGTGTTAGATAACGAGTAAGTGTAAGATGTTGAATTGGTATCATTAGTAACAACAACAGTATTCTCATTACAAGTCATTTTAATATGATGCCAATTATTCAAACTTAAATTAAAACGATTTAAACTCATATTCCCTAAAACAGACCATACATTTCTGATTGTTGCGAAAACATTTTCAACAGAATTAGATTTCAATAACACATCAAATTCAATGCAAAAATCAGTTAAACTAATTGATTTGTACCTACGAGCATCTGTTTTTCCAGTAGCGATTTTCATTGAAGTGTATTCTGAATTTCGAGTAATATCTGCTTCGTAACCAGTCCAATTACTCCAAGTTCCATAATCACTATCAGTACCCATATCTTTAAAGGTAGCATCTAATACTTCGTATATTTCTGATTGTAAACTGCTGTCACTAATATCAACAGGTTTATCTGTTGATGCTACAATATCAACTTTTCCTGCACCTGTTCCAGTGTAACTGTGTGTTATTGGGTCTCCATTGGCATCGTGGTCAAGTGTTGCGATGCCTTGTTCATTTGTTATTCCGTAACCTAAATATCTGTAATTTACCATTTTTTATCAACTCCTTTTTTTTAATTTTTTTTTGGTTCGTATAAAAATCGGTTTTTACATTTCCATATATTCCTACAAGTAGAGTATCTGAAATGCAAATCAGAACATTATAATGGTTTTAACTTGATTTCATCAACATACTGTGCAGAACCATATGTATAAAATCCACATCTGAATGATGATTTGTGTGTTGCAGTCTTTGAACCCAGTTCAGTCCCATTTACAATGAATTTGGTAACTCCATTTTGTCTGCGAATGGTAATTACATCACCAGCAGTAGCAGTAACATTTGTACGGGTTTCTGAGGGTATAGTGTAATAATATATACCATTACTTGCATTTGATGAAGCATAATAAGTATTATCATTGAACATTAATCCAACTACTTTATTTTGTTGTTTTAATACAATTTTAACACTATACTCCCAATTATCAGAGTTAGCAAGTGTTACTGGTATGTAAATCAGTTTCTCCGATGTTGTTGAAGCGATTGTGAGATAATCTCCATTTGTAGTAACACTTGCTCCACTTGGAATTTCAAAACTACTTGCAGATGTTCCATCATTCCAATACTTACAATCTTCAATACTGTATGTTTCTTGTAGATTCATACACTCCACAGTCAAGGCAACATCACCAACACCCTGCGAAGCATAAGTGTACGATGCCACACCCACACTATCAGTGGTTTTTGTCGCTAATACTTCACTGCCTTTCTTAAACACTACTGACTGTCCACTCATCACTTCACCGTTTTGGTCTTTCACGGTAGCAGATAACACTGCACTGTCACTGTCATAATAGGATAAGATGTCCTTGTCAGATGTTAATGTGAGAGTTGTTGGCACTGGTGTTGGTGTTGGTGGTACTGGTTCTGCTCATTCAACGGCATAGAAGTATACTGTTTCCCCTGCTCCGATTTTTGAACCGTCACTGTCTTTCATTTGTACTGTGATGTCGGTTGTTTCACTGGTTTGTATGATTGACGGTTCGGCGATTAGGTTGTAGAGTATTGGGTTGAGTACTTCGTAGAAGTATACTGTTTTACCAACTCCATCGGTTAAATCGTAGGATTGTCCGTCTGTGTCTAATAACTGTGCATATATGTCAGTGTTTTGTCCTATTTGTATTGGATTTGGTGTTATTTCTGTGATGTCTACTCCACTGATTAGGTGGATTTCTGGTTTATCGTGTCTGATTTCCACTGTTGTATCAAGTGAAATGATGTAATCTTGTTCAAGTGACTCTACTGGAATATTTACCCATTCATTAGGTGTTAATTCGATTTCTAATGTTTCTACTACCTTGAAATCACTTGTTGTGTCATCTAATATGTTTACACCAGTGTAATGAATTACCTCTAATTTGAGTATGTAACTGCTCCATCTGAACACATTATCAGTGAGTTTGACTTTCGGTTGTGAAGCGATGGTTTCATCAGTAACAACAATACCATTATCGATAATTGTTGCATTTTCGATGTTGAATTCGTATGTTCCATAACTGCCCGTTATTTCGCCTTGACTTATTCTGAAACTTCCAGTATGTCGGACATTCTGTTTTAACAAGGATATGTAGGCATTGAATTGACTTTCGGTTAATTTATCGCCAATATCGTAGTATGTTCCATACTCACTGTAATCTACGATTTCGGAGTTTTCATCAGATATGAAAGTGAAGAATGTTTCTTGATTGTTTTCTTCTGTGCTTTCGAGTTTCTGACAGATTATGCATTTGTTGTCGAGTATTCTGTCATTCGGATTACTTGAAGTAATGGAATTTGTGTAGAATAACGGATAGATTTTATAAATCTTGTCTGTGATTATTTCTTCAACTTTAAAGATTGGAGATGTCAGTATTTGTGATAATTTAACTGTAAAGTTATGCACTGGTCTGTTATGGAAATAAGCGAGTTCCTTATTTTGAATATTACTGTAATACACTGTTAATCACCTCTTGTTAATGTTATGTTAGTCTTATAGGCAAAATCAACACCACTGACTGAATGGCAGAAACCTTTATCGGATTGTAAGTGTACTGTATCTTCAATCAAACTGTAATAATATTGTACATCGATTTTAGAAGTGTTTCTTTGTGTATCAAAGAATGCAGAACGATTATTCTGTTGTAATTCAGAATGTGAGTAACCATTAATCTGTGCAGTTTCACCACAAGTGAATATACAAGTGTTAAACTCTAAATCGTAATCATAGGCAGTTTCATCGGTTAAACTAAACTCTGAATTGAGTATTGTTGCATTTCCATCGGTTTGATAAAGGAAATAAGGATAGTTCTTATTGCTAATCTTACCAATGACATTACAACCAGTTACTTCCAAGTTTCCACCGTGTAGGATTGCCATATCACAATTACTGATAGTACAGTTGTTTAGTTTGGTGTTGAAGTCATCTGACTCATCAAGACTTGCCAAGTCCACTTGACAATCAATAACACTTCCGAAACCAGTACAATTAATGAAGTTACAATCATTTAACTCTACTGTACTGTTCGGTTCTTGTTGCAATGTATTAACACCATTACTGAAACCGATAGATTGTGCCTTGAATGTCTTATCAGATGGAATAACAAGTTTATGTGATGTCATATTAATACTGCAATCATTACCAATCAAATTAACAGATTTACTGACAGTTAAATCAGATGTTAATCTTAAATTACTGGATAATCTACCAGTACCTCCAATTCTGAACAGTTCTGTGAGTTTTGTTAATGTATTTATGGTTTCATATTTTGACTCTAATACAACATCATTTTCAGATGAATTTAAAACATCATTCGCTTCCACCAATACCTTAAATCTGATTTTCTTTTCTTCTGTTTCGTTGGTTAGGTCTAAATTGAAAGTATAATCATTTACTGACTCATTCCAAACAACTGGTAATGCCTTACCATCATACAATACTGATAATTTAGTAGCATACTCACCAACAAGGTCGCCATTAGGTTTATAATCGGTTAATGTACCTAATTGTACTGTATTGACTTCACCAACAGTTAAATCTTGATTACAAGCGAATTGGAAATCAGTTTTCGATAGTTTCACTAATACAAAACCAGCAGAACCACCTAAATACTTAATTTCATTAAATCCTCTACTTAACTTCATAAAAACCGTTACCCATTGAGACATATACCTATGATACGCTTTAATTCCTTGTGTGCTATTTAATTGCTTTAAATTCAAATTTAAAACATTATCCTTTAAATAATATATTAATGTATTTGAAGTAACTTGTTGAATACCCATATATACCAAAATTTTAATCGGTGAAGATTTTTCACTCACAGAGACATTAAAACCTTTATCTGTGTAACTATAAACTACATCTATTGTTTTATCATTTTTATCTACAAAAGCAATACCTTTTGTCCAAAAGGAGTTATCTACTTCAACAATATATCTCCATTTAGAATCTCGCTTTTTTTTACTGATTTTGCAAAAGTCAAAAACAACATCGGTAAATTCAGTGTTGCCATCATGGTCAATCAAAGCAGTATCCAACTCATACCACCAGAACCCTTGATTATCAAAACTTGTACCATTAATGTCCTCTACTGTTAAAAAACTCATTCACTCACCTCAATAACAGCACCATGAATCTTATGAATTAAAAAAGTCCTACCTTTTATTTTCAAAGAATAAGACTCATCATCATGATCATCAATCTGAGATAACAAACTCTCAAAATCAATACTCCAACATTCATCCTCATCAAAAAAACTACGCAATTGTGAAACTACATCATCATCCTCATAATATTCACTTAAAGCCATTGTATATCACCTTGTTTCAAAACAAATTTCTTCTTAATAATCCTTTGCAAATCCAGAGGAGCTTCAGCCATATACCCATTATGATTGATATAAATATTATCAGAAGTTAAAGTATTCTCACTTGCATCAAAATCATCAACAAAAACATACAAAGTTAAACCGTAAATAGATTTAAGATATTCTGGAGTTAAATGCTCTAACTTTTCCTGCACAATCCTCTCCCTGTAATCCTCATCAGATTCATCAGTTTTACGATAAACTGCATAATCTTTACCATGCAAATCTAAATACTTACCAGTCGCAGATGTTAAGAATAATTGTTCATAGAAATCTTGAACATCATGTTCATCAAACCATGCACCAACAGTATAATCAAGAACCCTACGCAACTGATTATCCTTTTTCTTCAATGCTGAATGTTCTGGTAACATATCAACTAAAGCATCAATAAAATCAGACATAAAAATCACTCTACAATAGTTTGATTAAAAGTTAATGTTCCTAATTTAACAACTTCCAATTCACTTAAATCAGTAGAAGTAAATTCACTAGATTCACCAGTTACATAAACCTTAATATCAACAACATCACCCAATAACTCAAAATTACCAATAATCAAATCCCTTGTTAAATTATCACCAATATTCAAACCAACAAACTCCATTTGCTCATAACTTCCACCATTAACAATTTTACTTACAAACATAGTCAAATCATCATCAGACCATTCCTGCAACATTGTTAAATCAAAAGTCAAATCCAAATCCACATACGTAGGCTTAGCAACATTAAACACTTGTTTATAAATCAAATTATTAACATCACTAAACTCTGTTAAAACATCCAACAAAACACTATCAGACACAAGTTTATCATAACCATTAACAACAACCGTACTAGTATAACTATCATCCAAATCAGCTAACTTAACATCATGAACACCAGGAACATTATTACCCAATGCTAAATAATAACCTTCACTACCAAAACCATCAGCCCTTACATTTTCTAATAAGCGAGTACGATAATCTTCATCATCTTCTAAATCAGTACCTTCACTAAATTCAGTTAAATTATTAACAGAAACAAGGTCACTATCAATACTATCATCAACAATTTTAGTCAATTGACCAGGTTGAATATTACCCTCATAACCATCAGTCAAACATTCACATGAAACCTCTGCAGTTAACTCACCTGCATAAATAGTACAATCACTAGTTGTTACATACTGTAACTCATTATCATCTTCAAGAAGAGTATCCAACGGAATTAAAAAATCATTCTCTTGCTCAAAACTTAAAGTAAAAGTAGCAATACCCTGTGAAGGATTACCCTCAACTCTAGGCAAATTAATAAAAGGATTCTCACCAATCTTATCCAACCAAGTACCATAACTTGAACTAATAAAAGGCAATTTTGACGCTTCAGTTTCATCTTCCAATACAGCATAAGCTAAAACACAACATCCCTCAATAATATTACGAATAACACTACCTTCATTAAAATCAGTTAACTTTGTCTCACCAACTTCCCGTTTCTGCTCATACAAATCAATCATCTGCATCAACAAGTTCAAAGGACTTACCTCATCACCAACAAGATTATAAAAACTAACTTCATCCAACGCCATCTTCATCTACCTCACTAACACCCAACTCATCTAAATCATAACTTAACTCAATAACTTCATCTTCACTATACTGCAAAACAATATTAATCCTAATCCTATCACTATCAACATACTCAACACTTGTTGAAAACTCATCCAAACGAGGGTCTTGACTTAAAACATTATCAACTTCCAATTTAACAAATTTCAAAGTATTCTCAGTATTTCGCCACCCTAAAAACTTAAGTAAAACACTACCATAACCAGAATAAAAAATATCCAAACTATCATACATAGTGTTTAACCTGTTACCTATTGCCTGTGCAATATTCTCTTCATATTCTGCAAGTTGCAAATCACCATTAACAAACCTGAGATTGTTATGTAGATCCACACCATAATTATATGCAACCATCAAAAATCACCTAATAATTTTTTTTATAAGGACTACTTCCACCACTGACAATGTATCTTCCACTTCCACCATGAGAACCAATAGGATTTCTATTGCTCCTACCAGTGTCTGCGAAAGTCATTTTACCCTTGTATGGTAATTTGTTCCACAAATGACCGCAAGTTTCGTCTATAAAATGATAACGACCATTGTAAATTTCACAACGAACTTTCGGTTTACAAGCACTACAAAGATTATAAATTAAAAATGCTGTATCCCAACAGTTTGCAGTATGACTTGATATAACTGCACTTGAAGGTTTACCATAACCCCAATATTTTTTATAAGATACATATTTATCCACCCAGTCATAGATACAATATGCTCTTTGTTCTTCAGTATTGCAACCTTCCGTAATCTGTTTAGCAGCAGTTTTAATATTTGTAGAAATGTTTCTACCTGCTTTAGTAGGGAATAATTTCGTATTATTCTTTGAAGTAGAATTAGTTGTTTTTTTACCACTACTAGTAGATTTACTACTACTGTTAGTATTATTTCGGAATAAATTATTGTAAGCTTCTTGAAATTTACGAGCATCACTAGTAAAATCAGTTAATTTAGATGGGAATGCATTTAATTCTAACTTCATTTCTGCTTTACGATTCGGAATATCAACATCAATAGTATTAGTTTCAATATACCATCTGCCTAATTTATAACCTCCAAAACGGGTGTAAATTGAAGAATAAACTTCTGCTAGTTTCTCCCAGTTTTTTAAATGCATAGCACTAGTTGATTCCCAGTCATAAAAGCAAAACTGATTTGTATGAACTTTTTTTAATGCAGGATTTCCAAGAGGTAAAGTTAATTTCATTGTGAGCAAATCTCTTGCAGACTCTTGTATTAACTCTATTGATTTATTTTTCTCCAATAAATTATTAGCCATAAAAATTAACCCTCCACTCTTTATTTTATACCTTTATATGCACGAAAACCACCCGCAAGGAATTGGTCTGCAATGCCTTTTGCAGATGGAGCAACACAATATTTAACTCCATGATTTGCCATGTACTGTGCAGGAGTTTTCAAGTTACCAATAGTAGAACCTCTGTTCCAGTCATATGCAGTTTTCAAACTTTTCAATTTCTCAATACTATTCCTATAAGGACCATTACCCGTAGGTTTAGTCCATGTTCTACTATCCCATGCAGGACAATGCACACTACCATTTTTCTTAATAGTTCCACCATAATAGTTTAAACCCATTTCCCAAATAGTATCAGCACATAATCCGTTATACACATTCATATAGCAACCATTTTTTATTTTCTTATAATTTCGGCTGTGTGCTTTAGGTCCAATATTAGTATCAATATCAACAGTCCAACCCGCTTTACGAATATATTTTGCAATTTCTTTGAGGAATGAAACTGTTTCCCCACCATCAGCATCAATTAACAAGTATTTTCGTTTAGTTCCATATGGATTACCTGTTTTAGTAGGTGAACTAGTAGATTTATTTTTCTTAGATGATGATGAACTTGAACTAGACTTAGCAGTAGAAGATGAACTAGCAGGATTTTTAACACTTTCAGATACAATTCCAAAAAATGCAGTTAAATCCAAACCTAATAATTTTTTACTAGTATATTCCGTAGAATTCTTTGTTTCATCCTT
Source organism: Methanobrevibacter sp. (assembly GCA_017473945.1). GTDB lineage: Archaea > Methanobacteriota > Methanobacteria > Methanobacteriales > Methanobacteriaceae > Methanocatella. The sequence continues at coordinate 8,684 of JAFUIW010000028.1, forward strand.
CGCTTGGACATTTACATTAGTGATAACATTTTTAGTATCAAACTTAATATCTGCAGAACCAGCTTCATCATAATCAGTTAATACCAAACCAGTATTCTTCCATTCTTCTTTTGATATAGGTTTAATCTGAAGAACACCATTGCTACTGAAATACACATCAACATCTGCGTAAGTATGACAAATAGCTAATATTTGGTCCATATGTGATGAACCTCTAGTAATTACCTGTGGTTTTTGAGCTAACATGTTAATACCAATGGGATTACCATACAAACTAGGTTTGTACATATCCAAAGGTTTTAAACCACTATACATATGACCGTATGTTTTTTTAATAGAATTACTAATAGTACCTTTAATAGGAACTTGACCTCTGCTTAATAACCATTTCAGATACCTATACCAAGTCACATCTCCTACAAGAATTGCTCCAGTTTTGCTTTGATAGAACCTACTAAAATCTTGACATTGATAAGTGAAAGTACCATCATCACTAATTGTATAATCTTTTGAGAGAAAAACACCAGTGAAATTTTCATGTAATGTTGAAACAATTTTAATAATATACAAACCATCAGTTAGATCTAAATGATAAGAAGTTGTGAAGTTTGCAGTTTTTCTACGAAAATCAGTTTCACGAATTTGATATTTCACAAAAGGTATTTCATACCAATATTCAAATTTTTTTAAATTAAAAGCAACACTGGTAGCATCTGCTACCTGTGCAATGTAAATATGGAAACTAGATAATTTAGTAATATTATCATCTGCTATCACTTCTGTTTGAACTTTAGAAGCCATAAAAAATCATAACCTCCCATATTTTTATTTTTTCTTTGTTAAATCAATAACACCGTTTTTGTTTGCTTTTGGAAGTGTTGATTTAACTGTTTTTGTTCTACCAATTTGACCACACAAGTTTTCATAAGTATATTGATCAACTTTACCAGTGACTTTCAAACTATATTTTTTCTTATACTTTTTCTGATATGCCATTATAGCATTCTTTGTTAATTTATTAAACCAACCATCGATTGTTGATTTATAAAACCCTTGTTTTTTAAGGATTTTCTGCATTGTTTTAACACAAGCAACAGATTTTTTCTTTTTACTATACACTAAACTGCTTCGTTTACATTTACGTAATTGAGATTCATCTGAAGCTTTGGTTTTAACTTGCGATTTTTTCGCAGCCTTAGCTTTAGCAGCTTTTGCTTTGGCTGCTTTAGCTTTTTCATATTTTTTTATTGCATTGTCACTAACATTGTTCTGGAAATTAAATTTTATTGTATTAGTACCATCATATTTTTTGAATTCTAATTCCCAAACAGTAGAATTAAGATATTCTTGATTTCTTGAAGAATTATCAACAATAAGATACTCTCCATCGGGAACATCCATAGCTTCAGTAACAACATAAACAGGAATTCCATTGCGAATCCAGTAATCTAACATTTCAGCAACAGTTCCACTAGTTTTTGTAGTTACATTAGAACCACCAGACCAAGAAACATCTTCAAATTCTTTTGTATCATAATTATAAACACGATTAATCATGATTTTAATTTTAAAAGAATCATCAGTACGTAACATACCTTTGAAAACACTCTCTCCATTTGATAATTCGGTAGTTTTGATTTTCACATTTGGTGAATAATCAACTCCACCATTTGTAAGAACATTTAAAACCAATGGTTTGTTCTCAAATGTTTCACCATCGATTGTATATGTTCTTAATCTAGTGTCAATAACACTGAAAAAAACAGGGTCATCTTTTGTTTTAATAGTAACTGGTGGAGTAATATCATCAACCATTTATATCCCTTCCTGCAGTTTTATTATTCCAAGCTAATTCTCTTCTAGCATAATCAAGGAATTTTCTCATTCTTTCTTCAGAGTCCATATCACCGTATAAGTTAAATATGTAAGTGTCTCCACCCTCTTGATTATTACTGCTTGAAAATCCTAAAATAGATTTAATTTTTTCCAAACTAAAATTACCATATTCAACATCATCTAATGTTGGATTAAATGAATTACTAACTTCAGAACCTAAATTAGCAACATAATTAGGGAGGTCACTTCGATAAACCGCATCTTTAGTCCATTCTAATTCTTGCCTCATTGCTTTCACAATTTTACCAGGACTTCTTTGACCAAGACCAAGAATAGCAAATGCATTAGCAGCTTGTTGACCTAACCATTGTAATGCTTGTACTAATGGAGAATTCATAACAATATTATATGCCCAATTTAAACAGTTTTGCAAAGCCTGTGGAATACCTTGAATTGTATTAGCAAAACCTTGAACCGCACTTACTGCTCTTGAAACAAGTCCTTGAACAAAATTATTACCAAAGCCCAAAGTTCTTGCAATAGCATTAGCAAATACCATTGCTAACTGTGCAGGTAATGTTCCAACAAAGGTCATGACACGTATTATTGTATCCATTACCATATTTCCAGTTAAATCTACGCTTGCAGGAATTAATCCACCTGCAGTGAAAATCCAATCTTGCAAACCTTGAAGATTAGTTAACAACCATAAAATATTGTTTATTAACTCATCAAAATTCATACCAACCAATGCTTGACTTAAGGCATCTGCCATTTCTGTACCATACTCAGAAACAAAATTGATTAACTGTCCAAGATATTCGCCAGGAGCATTTGCCATAGCAGTTAATTCACCAATCAATGCATCATACATATATCCTGGTGAATGTTCTCCACTTCCAGTGATCCAACCATAAACCATAGATGCACCACCAAAAGATAAAATATCAGCAATTCTTAATGCAAAATCATTTGCCATTGCCAACATTGAATCTAATTCCTGTTTCAGTTTACCTGGCAATGAAGTAATATAACTAATAAACCCATTTACAGTATTTATTGCACCATTAATCATAGTATTTGTGAAATCATCACCAAAACCAGCTGCTTTCATGATTGTATCTAATAACAACTGACCAATTCTAAGAGGCAATTGTGGGAAGAATAAAATAAATCCAAGTATTGCTTGAGTCCAATCATTAGTATTTAATCCCATTTGATTTGTGAAATCAGTAAACAAACTGGACAACCAATTAAAAGTTCCCGTAACTGATGATAGAATGAAATTCACCAAATTCGACAAACCTGCAATAAGATTGTCAACACCTTCTCTGAACCAATCAACATTTTCATAAAGATACCATATTGCTAATCCTAAAGCAATACCAATCGCAATAGCTACCAACATCCATGAAATACTGAACCAACCTGCAATACCTTCTAATATTTCTGCAGTTCTTAAAACATCGTAAGCTTCTTTCATCATTTTGATACCATTGATAACTTGACCTGCAGTAGAAAGGAATGTTGTTAAACCAGTTAAAGCTCCACCACCCATTAACATCATGGTAGACAACCAACCTCCAGTTGCATCATCGAGATTTAAGAAACCTTGAAGTAAGTTTTTCACATGAGGAAGAATATCTTGACCTATTCTTTTACCACCTCTACTGAATGCTTTACCCATCAAAGCTTCAAGCCCCTGTGTTGAACTCATTAACTCATCAGTAGAACCAGTAACTTGATTAACCGCTGCAATATATCCTTCAACATCATCTTCTTTACCTGACCATAAACCAGTGTACATTAAAGCATCTTCAGTAATACCATACTGGTCAAGACTAGCATACAATCCCTTAATACCTTTACTTAAGTCAAACATTGCGCTTTCTGCTTTCGCTTCACTACCAGTTAAAGCCAAAACATACTGACCAAACTGTGCAACACCAGGAGTGATACTGTTAATTGTAGCACCACTAGATTGAGTTGCTGATTGAATACCATTCAAAGCAGGAATCAAAGACTGCATACTAATTAAAGATTGGTCTGTTGTGGAATCAATAGTCTTATACAAATCTTGATATGCAACACTGGTATCTGCCATATTTTTAAGTAAAATCTGGTTTGTTTCCGCCCTCTTTGAAGTACCATAAATAGTATCCCAAATGGATTTACCAGCCATTCCTGCAATAGCACCAGTCACAGCATTACTAGTAGAACCAAGACTGTTACTAAGATCATCACCTAAATCAGAGATTTCTTTTTTAACAGCCTTGACTTGACTGTCATCAACATCAACGTCAACTTGAACTTTTTCACCGTTTAGATCATCAACTTCTTTACGCACAGTTTTCAATTGACTGTCATCGGTATCAACATCAATTTCTACATGTTCACCATTTAGGTCATTGACTTCTTTTCTAGCAGTTTTAATCTCACCAGTATCAGCATCAATGTCTACTTCAACTTTTTCACCATCAAGATTATCAATCTCTTTTTTAGCATTTTGTAGATTAATATCATCTATTTCAGTGTATATTTCAAGTTGTCTTTTACTGATGTTGTCTAGTTCTTTTTCGATTTCTGCTATTTCTTCATCGTGAACATCAAAACCTACACTAACTTTTTTCAAATAGTTTAATCTGTTTTGAAGGTCATTACCTCTTGTGGATAATTCATCAAGTTCTTGTCGAAGTTCTTGAATTCGACCAGTATCAACATCTGCTTTAACAGTGATTTTCTGGTCTTTCATATCATCCAATTCTTTTCTAAGGTCTTTGACCTTTTGAAAATCAGTTTCGGTTTCAACTTTAATTTTAAAACTATTTTCAGCCATTTTTACCAGTTCACCTCCTTAAAAAATTTATAATACAACAAATGGTTTGTTATTGTTTTTCCATTCCCAAATGATTTTGTTAATAATTGTGACACAATGTCTTTGTAAAGGAGTCATTGTTGTTAAATCACCATTATTAATTCTGTAACCATTCATTTGAGCGAAAGTAATAAATTTCAATATTCCTTTTTCATCTTCTAAAACCCCAAAATGTTTTCAAGTATTTTTAACTGTTCTTCACCGAGTTTAACACCACTCACATCAGAAATCATGTTAAAAATAGTTTGAACAACTCCATTTGGCATTTTAACTAATAAATCATAATTAAAGGGTTCTCCTTTTTTATCAAATAAGCCTAATTTAACAATTTCTAATTCTGCGGAAGAATCTCTTAATTTACGAGATAATTTAATCGCATTATTCCACTCTGGTGCAGTTAAAGGTTTAATCATACAACCTACTTTTTTCACACCTTCCGCAGTTGGAAAATCAATAATTACTGGGATTTTCGCATCTGCACCATCTAAAATCAATGTTTCTAAATCAAATAATTCTTCATCTTCTTGAGTTAAAGTCTCAAGTTCCTCTTCTTTTAATTTATCAATGCCAGTCATAAAAAATTCAATCCTTTAAATAAAAATTTTTCAAAAAAAAATAAAGTAACACAAAAAATAATGTGTTACTTTTTAGATGTAATCGATAGTTTTTTCCATTCTACCGCATTTAAATTTCAAATTGTGAACTGTATGTTCTTCAGCTTTAATTTCGTAGTCATCACCATCAGTAAGACAATCGAAATAAGTCCTTTTAATGTAGAAAGGTCTTTCACCAGAAGGCCTTTTAATTTCTTTAACAGTAACAATTCCAGGTGTGTTTAACATTTCTTCAATTGCATCAGATAAAGTAACATAATCTGTTAAACCTTCATATGAAACTTTGTCGATTTCAAGACTGTGAGCAGTTTGTTTAGTACCGTTAGTAATAACACCAGAAAAGGTAGTTGTAGTTGAAACATTTGTTTCACGAGAACCTTTTACTCCAGTACCATAAAGCATGTCTACTCCATTAATAACTACAGTTTTATCATCATCTCTAGCCATCTTATTCTACCTCCACTCTAACATAAACGTCAATGTGAGTAATAATTCCTGCAAAGACAAGACTGTCAATGTAAATATCTACACATGAAGCTGATTTTTTAACAACTTTATACTGAATATCTTCAAGCAAGTCCAATGTGTTAACACACATGTCTTTAACTCTATCAATTTCTTGCTCAATTTGATTATGAGATTTAGGTCTGTTCCTATCACCTAAGAATTGATGTAAAGCAAATTCTTTAACAACAAAATTCCTAACCCTATTAATGTATAAATCCAATCCGTTTGGTTGTTCGGAATTTACAACAACATATCTGCCTGAAGTTCTATCTTGACATTTAAAGCAAGTAATACCTGCTTCTAATAATGCTTTACCCGCATCTCCAGTTTCAAAAGTTAATTCTGGGGATACACTTGTAACACCATCTACTGTTTTCATAGTCATAGTGTTACCAACGTTCATTCCTGCAATAAGACCAATATAATATGCAGTAGATAAAAGAACACTAACTGGATCATTACCATTAATTCCCAACTGTTGAGTGTTCAATGCATAACAATGTTCACCTGCAAGACCTGCTGTGGTTACATTAGCTGCTGCGGTTGCACCAGTTAAACTTGCACCATATCCCACTGGCATTTTAATGTGGAAACATTCATCACAAAATGCTGTTATAATTGGCATAAATGCATCAGTTATGTTTTCTGCAACAAAGAGAATATCAAAGTCCTCTCCTTTAATTTTTGCTAATGCTTCACTTAATTTTGCAGTGGTTAATGTTTTATCTGCAGTTTTGTTGTCTCCAGTTCCTGTCCATGTAGTTGTGTTCACACATAAAAGACTGGATGCACCAATAAATAAGTAAGGTACAACTGCACAACCATTGAAAGTAGCATCATCACCAAAAGTAGTTTGTGCATCATCAACACTAACAAACAATTGAGGATTTGTTTCTTCACTATTAAAAGCACCGACTACTGCAATTTTAGAAGCAAGACCAGGTTTATTTACTAATTGTGTTTTTTTCAAAAAAACATTTACATCTGGAAGTTCTCCCATAGTATTATCCTCCTATACTTAATTCTCCATATTCTTTAACAATTTTATCAAAATCTTTTTTAGATTTACATTCAAGATTATTAATTTCAATGTAATATTTTAATCCAGCTTTAAACATATCTGGACGTTGTAAATCAGTTAATTCTTTTTCTAAATCAAAATCTGAAACTTTTTTAGCTTCAGTTTCGATTTTTTCTTCAGTTTTTTTAGCCATAACTATTCTACCTCTTCTAAATCATCATCAATAATTAAGTTACAAACTTCAGTAATTGTAGCCTCATCGTTTTTAAAGTCAATTGGTGGTGTTAATGTTTGAATGAGAATATGTCCTCTAGTTATCACATAGTTAGATGAATATTCTGGAGTGATATTTCTGATTACTGGTTTTGCAGTGAACTTATCAGTATTATCATAGATTAAACCAATAATTTCTTTACTAACTGCTTTAATAATCTTGATAGCTTTATCATATTCTCTTTGCTTAGTAACAATCAAGATTTCAGTTAAATCACGAAATTCACTATGAATAAAACCCTCACCATGAGATTCAGAATCAACAACACCAACAAAAATACTGTTAGATTCCTGTGCAATGACTTTGTTAGGATAATCAATTTTAAACTTACTTAAAAGTCTATTACCATCCTTTTTTGCTTCTAATAAAATATTTAAAATAATTTCATCACTTTGTAGCATTGTAAATCTCCGTTTTAATCACATCAACAACTTCTCTACTTGTCTGTTCAAAAGCAGGTTTCACAAAAGGATAAGGTTTTGAAGCTTTACTTCTTTTTGCGAAAACAACTTTACCACTAGGAGTTTCCCATTTTAAAGCCTTTTTTTTAATTGGTCTGACTTCTCTGCGACCATATTCAACACATAAAGGATAAAAATGAGCAATAGTAGTTCCAACAAGATAATTAGTTTCTGTTTTCTTTTCAACCTTAATACTATTAATTAGCTTAGGTGGAGAACCAAGATTACCATGCATTGCAATAGCTAACTCTTGAAAACTACGATTTAAATCAGCAACTTCATACGCACCTTTTTTAGAACCTTCAACAATACCTTTCTTAAACCTTTCAGCAATTTCAACACCAGGAGCAAAACAAGGGTCATCCTTGAAAAAATTAATTAGTTGATCTAACTCTGAAGTATCAGTTTCCACATCAACTTCAGTATCAAGTTGTTCCCATGTTCCCATTGTTTACCATGCCTCAAATTCGTAAAATTTGAAAGGTTTTAACATTTGCTTTGCTTGAATAATCAAATTGTCACCATAACCAACAGGGTAAGTTTCATCTTCCTGGTCATCTGGTCTTATATCATATTTTTTCCAAAGCAAACCTGCACTCCAAAAATCAATTGCAGTATTGACAATTGTATTATCAGAGGGTAGTTCATCTTGTCGGCAAAAACTAGTAGCATAATTTGTAGCTGAATTAAAACAATCTTCTATTTCTTCGACTGTGACTTTTTTATCATAATCGAGGTCAGATAATTCTGAATCATCTGCAACAAAACCAGGTAGTTTTAATAGTATTGATTGTATTTTAGCTTCATCCAAAGCCAATTTAATCCACCTTTAAAAATTATTTAAAAAATTTGAGTGAGTAGAATTTTAATCTACGCACTTGTTAAGCTAATTGTGAAACTGGTATTGTCTGCGGATACTGTAATGGTTTCAGTTTTAGTAGTAAAGCCTTCTTTTGTGACTGTTACTGTGTGTTCACCATCAGTTAGGGTTGCAGTACATCCACCAACACCGCCAGTTGTTTTACTGTTATCAGTATCATTATCAATTACAACAGTTGCACCACTTACAGCATCAGTTCCATCATTAATTGTGAAACTTACAGTTCTAGTTGTAGTTTGGGTTTCTTCCTGCCCATTGTTGTCATCAGACCCAGTCTGCCCCTCAGGGAGAAGCATATAATACTTTAGCACATAATGCATCTTTGTTTAATAATAATAATACATCGAAGTATGCATCAAGAGTGGATAAGTAAGCTTTTTTTTCTAATTTGTATTCGTTTTCAGATTCAAATTCAGATAAGAAACCGAAAACAAGACTGTCTGGGTTTGCGATTAAAACATGTTCATCATATCCATTTTCTGGATTGTCCAAAATATCAGCTTGAACGATAGGTACGCCCCAAAGCATTAATTGACCACCTTCAAAGTATAAATTATCTCCTTTTTCAGTTGGTCTCTGGTCTGCTTCTTCAGTTAATTTACCTTCAAAGAGACTGGAAACATAGATTTTAGCATTTGATTTTTTACCTTTTTGCTTGGTAAATTGAGTAATCATAGCTTTCAATTGTTTTACAATAGAAGCTCCACTATAAGCATCAATATCAGTAAATACACCCATTGGAGACCTTGCAGATGGAGTATCTAAATCATCGTATTCATCTTTAATCGCATATAATTGAGTGAAGAAACCATCAATATGGTCAACTGCATCTTCAGATGGACTTACAGTTTTCTTTTTACCGTACATACCTGCAATTTCTGCAGCATATGCAGATTGTTCACCAAGTATGGATTCAATATGTCTTAAGAATCCTTCACCTTCAATGTTTTCTTTGATGAAGGTTTTAGAGGTCCAAGTGTGCATTGTCATTGGTTCTGCTTTAAGACTGGATCTTGAGAATTTTGGTACAGTTTCTTCAACATCATCAACAGATTCAATTTGTTTACCTGCATCATCACCAGATAATTGTCTCATTGATTTGAATCTAGCGTTAACTCTTAAGTAAGAAATATCTTCTTCAATTGCTCTCATTTTGAAGAATCTTGCATCGTTAATAATAGTAGGTGCGTTTTCAACAATTTCAAGGAAATTATTAGCATCTTGCTGTTGTAAGATACCAGGAACATAATTTCCACTTGCATCTGTAGGTTTTAAACCCCATTTGAGAATGAACTTCTCAGTATTTTCTATAGTTTCTCTAGTAATCACTTTCATAATATCACCGCAATCGTAAGTTTATCTAATTTTTCTACCCATTGCATCTCTACCAGTTCTTTTGTAGAAATCGGAATCAGAACTGGATGGTGCAGTAGTGGTAGTGTTTGGCATTTGAGTTTGTCTTTTGTCAATGCCAGTTTCATCAATATAATCTGCTTTACCATCTTCAGATTTGTCTATGTCATCATCATCTTCTTCTTCAGAGTCATCAGTTTCATCTTCTTTATTTTCTGTGGATTCTTCAGAAGTTTCATCAGCAGATTCATCGGATTTATCAATATCATCTTCGTTCTGTTCTTCAGAACCTTTCATTTCATTTAATGCGATTTTGAATCCTTCTGCGATAACATTAGGCATTGCTTCAAGCAACTCTTTGTTTGAAATATCATCAGTATCTCCAGCAGCTTTATCCACTGGTTCGCTTTCATCTTCATTTTTATTGATAGAATCTTCTTTTCTGAACATATCGGTAATTTTACCCCAGCCTTGAATGCTGATTCTATCTGTCAAATCTTTTTCGTTAGTCATAGTATCAACTTCTTCACTAGCTCTCTTGTTAATAAAAGCAGTATAATTGTCAACTTCAAATCCAAATTGATTTGCAGGATTGTCGACAATGCTTATCCAGAATGGATGAACTTCTTCAATGTCATCTAAATCAGAATAAGTTTTTCTTTTTGGTTTATCATCTTTAGCAAAACTGTCAATGAGCCTTTTATAAGTCATTATACGAATTGTTTTGTTGATAAACCATTTTTCACGAGTCAAGGCATCTTCTGAAACACTACCTAGACTCAAACCTTTTAACTCCTTATTATTAACAGCAGTTTTAATCTCTTCATTATCTACTGCAAGTGTAGTTAGCCAAGAACCCGCAGGAGCTATTTTTCCTGCAATTTCAACATCAACACCAGTAATCCAATTAGCGAGAACATGAATCTTATCATGCTTGATACGGTCATGTAACACATCACTTGATTGGTCTAAAAATTTTGTAAAAATAGTTTTGATGTCTTTCTTGTCTAAAACATCACCATCAGAGTCGGGAATGCCGTTGGCAATGACTACACCAGTAATGTACATTGTTTCAGACATTTTATTTCAACTCAGAATTTTATTTTCATAAGCTAAAGGTTCAAACTTTAATGCTTATGTCACGATAAAAAAAAATATAATTTAAAAAAATAAATTGGAGGAAAAAAAATAATAAAAAAAAATATTTTAGAATGCTCTCATTTGACAATAACAAATCCAACTATTTTCATAACTGGCATTTGGATCATGAGGATACAACATCATATCCACTCTGCCAGTTTTGTCATTAATGATTTTAAAATAATCGTAAAAATCAACAGTTTGGCCATCATTGGATTTATGCCTTGTAGTTTCACCACGATTTGTCCATATCCATTGTTTTTTAGTATAAGGTTCTGGTAATCCTTGTAATCTTGCTCTTCTATTTGCCAAATCATAACTTGACCATTCAGAACCCATTTGGGTTTGTCTGTTCAATGCTTCGGCAGTTAAGTCTAAATCACGATAAGTATTAACATGAGAAGGAATGTTGATTCCATATGAAGTTAATGCAGTTGTTCGATATTTTTCAGTTCTGCATTGGTCTAAGACTTTCTTACGATTTGCAGTTTTACCTTCACGTTTAGCTATCTTCTCATACTCTTGAAGATTAGCATCATATTTGTTTAAAGTTTCCTGCATGTAATCCAAGTTCTTTGAAATCCTTTCGACTTCAGCATTTACAACTTCATTTAATCTCTGATTGGCAAGATTGCGAACTAACATTTGATTAACCCAATCACTATCAATATACGGACTACTTAATATTCTTTGATATTGTTTGAAAACAAAAGGTTGATTTAAAGCCCATAATTCTTCAAATAATAAAGCAACAGATGGTCTTGCATTGATTTCTTCTTCAAATCTTTGAATGAAATCATCAATAATATTATTGTTAAAAACTTGAATTTTATAACCCTGCGTTTGGTTTTCTCTTTTCTCAATACTAGATTTCATCTGCCAGTATCTGAGGTTATAATTCTTGGAATTGTTTAATAAGCTCATCCACATCACCAGTAAAACCAATAGAGTTAACATTTCCAGTATTGAAACCTAATATTCTACCATTATAATAACGTTCTTTGAATAATGGATTATTTTCATTAATGTTAATGTTCAAATCTGGGTAATAAGGCATGATTGCTTTAATGGTTTCTCCTAATGTGAGAATACCTTTGTCAAATAATGATAAAATTGATTTAACTTCAGTTTCTTTCTTATCGGCGAAAATAGGAACTCCAATATTCACAATACCATCATAATCAAAGTATTTCCTATTGAATTTGTTGATTTCTTTTTCAAATGGCATCTGTTCGTTTTCTAATGATTTAGTGTACACTTCATAGATTACATCTGATTTGTTACTGTTCATTGATTCTTTCTCACTTGCGTTCATCATCCTTATTTTAGGAATACTGTAACAAGCCAATATATCATCATCACAACTTTCAGAAATCTGCAATAAATAATCATAATTAGATTCAGTAATTGGAATATACTTAACATCCAAAGGCATATCCTCATCATATTGAGTTAAATTCAAAACAAAAGTACCAATTCCCGCATCATCCATCTTACTTTTCAAAGTATCTTCAGCACTAACCTCACCTTTCTTCAAAGGAGGTGCAACAATAGTTAAAATACCAGATAAAAGATTTCCTTCATTTATTTTCTTCGCATTCAAACCATCCAAAGCAACTTTAGCAGCAATACTATTAAAAGCAGGTAACCAATATGGAATTTCATAAAACTCTGAAGTTCTACCTTTACCCCACCAAAAACAAACTGGTAAATCTTGGTCTTGCTCATCATATTGGAAACGTGATAATCTCATTTTAACAGATTCAGCACCAACTTTCTGAACCGCATAATAACTATAACCATCAAATTGACCAAATTCACCATAATGATTCTCTTGACTTATGAACAAGGTTTCTGATGGTATTTGATATAGTTTAACTGGAAAACCAGTTTCATCAAATATTACTTCAGAAGCTCCAAAACCATAACTATAATATTCTTGAGCTTGTTTGTTTAATTCATCAACATTATTTTTCCAAAAGTTTAACACTTTCTCATGTTGATCATCATCATTAGTATTTTCTGATAAGAATGTGAATTCGTTTAGAATAACATCTTGAGCAAGTATGCGTATGCATTTGTCTAAACGGGCGTTTTGTAAAATTAAGTTTTTTGCAATGTTGACTGGAATCAATGGTTGGATTACAGAGTGAAATCCTTCAGTGTCAAGTTTGAATGTTTCTGGACTTATCGCATTTCGTATTTGTTGTTTGTTTATTGATAAGCTTGGATTTATTTCTGCGTAGTTTATTTTCATTTTTAACCAAATCCCATAATTTTTTTTTAGGAGTGAAAAAATGAAAGTATACATTTAAAGAAAAGAGAAAGTGCATATTTTTTTTGATGTTTAATAGGATAATATAAAATCGAGGCAAAAATACGATACCTGTAACCTTTAAATGAAAAATCTACAATTTTTTTATTGACTGACTATAATCTCTTTAATACTTTAATTGAGGTGACCAAAAATTTTTGAAAATATAAAATGAAGAATTTAATTATTCAATTAAAATATTAAGTGTGATGTAAAAATTTAAAATTACTATTTATTTTAGTTTTTTTTATTCTATCATAGTATTAATGTAGAAAAAAAGGATTTTTAAAAGAGTGATTAGAAAATAAAATCCTTTTAATTACATTAATATATTTTTTCCAAAAAAATAAGGAAAAAAATTTTTTGGAGATTATATATTTTATGATAGTATTAAAAGCAAACATCAAAAAAAAAGAATTTTCTTTTTTTGTATACTTTCAATATACAGTTTAATCATTAGAAAACAATTTTAGTGATAGTGTAATGCTTAAATTGAAGGCACATACTTTTTCATTAACTGCCATGCATAACCTAACGCATCTAATTCGTCTGGTGACTTTTTCGTTTTCATTATTTCTGGGTCTGGTGACACATATATGAATTGGTCGAACAATCCATTTTCACGTTCTAACTTTTTCTTTAAATGATAACTAAATTTAAGCTTACCATCTTTAACTGCTTTAGCTAAAGGTCTAGCTCTAGTAAATTTTGATTTGGACGGTCTCATACCTTTAAAGATAAAACCATATTCATGAATTAAATCTTCAAGAACATCTTTTTTCCAGTATCGTGTAGCGTATAATGCATCTCCACCAGGTTCTTCTTCATTACCAAATGCATACAAATCATTTTCAATGCATTGTCTTTCAACAATTTCACATACTGTATCTTCGGGATATGCACTTCCATCAATTTCCAAATCATTTAAAACAACTAATCCATTATCAAGACAAATAAGTGATAATGGTACTGTGTTATCTCTTCCTTTTCCCGCAGTATCCATTCCCATTGTACATAGCTGAACTTCTCTTTGATTATAATCTTCAACATCAATATAAGCATCAGTTAACTCATCATAATCAATTAAATCCCCTGCTTTAGGTTTATAATGCCAATTCCCATGCATTTGGTATTGTTGGTCAATGTAATCCAAGTTACTTAAAGATTCTTCATATGTTTTAGTATTAATAAATGGATTATCTTTGTAACTCATGTCAATGTAAGGTAGATCACCATCAACATATTTTTCAACAAGATAATTTGTACTGTCTCCACCAGGATTACTTGCATTAATAAATCTTAAAGGTATCCAGTCATCTGCTTTTCTTCTTAAACTACGATATAAAAATTTTAATACGGATTCTTCTAACTCTGAAGCTTCATCATTTAAGATAGTATGATAAGATTCACCTTTAACATCTTGTTTATGTGATTTATCATTAAACGCTTTGAAATGTATCTCTGCACCAGATGGTGCTGTGATTTTAATTAGTTTGGATTCAGTCGATTTCAATCCATCAATATTTTTAAGTATGTCAAAAACACTTCCAGTACCTACTAATTCACGATAATTTTTACGTGTCACTAGGCAACGATATTGTGGGAATTCAATAAATTGTAATGCTAATGCAGATAACAGTTTGGTTTTTCCACCACCACCTGCACCACCAATTAGCGCTTCATTAATACCTTCACGGTCTTGACAACTTGTTAATGCTAATAATTGTTGTTTATCATATAATTCAAAATCAATATATGGATTATCTAATATAGTATGGTAATAATTTGCATAATCCCAATTGTTGAATTTTACCATATTTAATCGTACTCCATTTCATCCATGCGTTTTTGCATAGCTTCAATCTTTTTCAATTTAAGTTCAGAATTATTTTCTCTTTTTACATCAGCATCAACATTTATTTTTGAATCAGAATAATTGGTTGGTTTTTCTCTATCAATGTTTCGTGAATCTTGCAGATTTCTTATACCTATAGTGTAATCACGAAATTGACCGCCAGTTAACCTATCATCATATTTAACTTTAGTTTCAAGGTCATCTAATGCTTCATATTCAATATTTTCTTTTAATTTATATCTTTCTACTTTTCTTTTATCTTCGATGGCATCTAACTCTTCAAATATTTGATTATGTCTAAATATCTGCCATTCTTTTTTTCTATCTCTCCAACAGTTTTCAGTACATAAATTTGAGAATGTTTTAGGTTTATAAGGGTCATATTCTAATTCAATATTTTGAAATAAATCACCTTTCCTTTTCCCTTTCATTCCCTTTTTGAATTCTTCTACTGTTCCATCGAATCTGCAGAATAGCATGAAAAAATAGTGTTGTTTTGGTAGTTCACCTAATTGTGTTTGGATGTTAAATATTGGTTCTTGCATTTCTTCTATTTTCATATTGTAACACCCCATATATAATAACATTGTTATAATTTTAAGTCTTTAAAATAAAATAAAATAAATTTAACCGAATATATTAAAGTAAACATTAAAAATAATAGTAATAGCAGTAAAAGTCAAACCTATAATCACTAAGCGATTATTATACTTTTTATCACTTTCTTTTTTAGCATTTTCAGCATTTTTTTTACTTTCTTTCTTATAATCATTAAAAGCTTCTTTCTGCAATTCTAAAGCTTGTTCTTGTAAAGCTAATTGAGTTTCCATTGTTTTCAATCGTAATTCTAACTCTTTATCATCAGTTTTACTTTGGATTATAATTTTATTAACATCATCAGTTAAATTATCTACTTTATCTGTTAATTTATCAATTTTTTCATTCAATTCATCTATCCTTTGTTCCTTATACTCTGACCTTGTTGATAATCTTTCTATTTCACGTGATTGCCCTTGAATTTGCTCTTCATGTATACATTCATGATTAACAGGCATCTTCATCACCAGAATTTTCATAATCAAGTGATGGATCTATCTCATCAATAGTATCATCTGGTGTGATTATCTCTGTTTCTAGTTCCTCACCGTATTTTTCATCTACATATTCTTTTAATTGTTGTATTATGCATTCACTGTCGATATTTAATACTACTGTGTCTTTTAAATCTTCTTCAACTAATTTCTCCGCTATATTTACTCTATAATTTTCTGGTATGATTTTCACTAATATTCCACAGATTGCAATTAAACCAACTACATAAACTTTCACATTTTCTGGAAGAAATGATAAGTCTGCTACATTTATTGCACTTATACCTACAATTACTGCTATCACTGCACTTATTAACCAACTATATTTTTTAAAGCTTTTTAGTTCTGCCATTTAAATATCTCCTTAACCATTTTTCTCTTCGTTTTTCTTGTTTTTCTAAATCTTTTTTTAAGAGAATATATGATAGTGTGTCAAATCTTTTTCCTGCTACGTAAGGGTATTGTGATTCTATGATTAACCCGCATTTTGTGCAGTAGACTTCTAAATTTGGGTCTGTTTCATATTTGCCTTTTTTTCCGCAGCTTGGGCATTTTAAGTTCGTGTATTTCTTTGACATTTATCTAGTATCCTCTTTCATTAAACAGTTTAATCATTATAGTAGGGTTTTAGCAGGTTTGTAATTATTAAAAATATTTTAGATTCGGAGTCTGCGTTTTTCATTTTTGATTAATTGTTTTTCTTTTTCGTGGTCGGGGTTCATGTGGCTGTGTAGGTTTGCTCCGTAGCTTCCTAGTTTTGCGGGTTTTTCATCTTTGTGTTCATGGTAGTGTTTTAATGCGTTGATTCTGTTTTGTTCTTCTCTTGCGTAGTCGCTGCAAGATTTTTTACAGTATTTTCTGTTTTCTGTATTTTTTTTGAAAACATGACCGCACCAGTTACATCGTGGGAAGTATTCATAGATTGTTTGAACTATGCTTTCAAATACTTTGTTTTCCTTTCCATTTATGTAAGGTATGCTTTTGACATTGTTGTTTTCTGATACGAGTTTTTGATATTTCATTATGATGTTCTGTTCACCTGCAACAGTATCATTTTGATAGTCTGATTTTTCTAAAAATTCATTGTTGTCAATAACAATATACAAGTCCATGTCTGGAAAATATCTGTTAATGTCAGTTATGAATTTATCATCAACATTTTCATTTGTGTTATACGCATAACTGGATAATATGCTCCTATCCCAGAACACAATATCGTAATCATCAAAAAAATATCTCATGCTATTATATGTTATCAACCTATCAACAGCCATTATCAATGCTAATTCTTCTTGTCGCAGGAAATAATTTTGCATGAATTTAATTAGTTCTTGAGTATTAGGCTGCTTAATGATTGTGACTTTATACTTTTTTTTAGTGAAGAATGTTTTCAAGTGTTCTAACTGTGTTGTTTTCCCCACACCATCAACACCTTCAAGCGCTATATGAAGAACCATAATTTCAATCCTCATCTGGTTGTTTTATTGAAATTTTTACAGTAATTAACCCTTTTTCTTCAATTACTTTGTAAATTTGTAAATCCATATTTCTTTGCAAAGTTATCCATGCATTTTGAACTTCATGTGATTGTATCATATTACTAAATTTTTCACTAAAGAATATTGATGGAATTTTGAACTCTACCTCTGTTGAATGGCGTAAGAGATTTGTAAGGTGTTTAAACATTTCATCATTCATTTTTACCACCCCAGTCACTGTTTTCTGATTCATATAACATCATACTACCAGTTACACCATTTTGATTTTGATATTTGTTATCACATTCACCATAAACTCTTGTTGGAATGCCTTTTAATTCTTCAAATACTAATTGGCAAATTCTCATATCTTCATATAATATTACAACAGTATTGCTTAAGTTCGCAATTTCTAATGTGATTTGACCTTCAAAATTAGGATCTATAAATCCTGCTGTAACATGAATAGTTATTCCAAGTCTACCAATACTGGAACGTCCTTCAACTCTTGCAACAAGGTCATGTGGTATTTTTACTTTTTCTTTTGTTGTTGCGAGAATGAAGTTATGTGGCGGTATTGTTATTCGATTTGTTTTCACGTATTCGTATTTTGGACTGTTGTTTTTTATGTCGATTTCTGTTCCGAATACTGGTTGTAAATATTCATTTCCCAATCTTAAATCAATTGAAGCAGGTTGGATTTGTTCATCTTTTGGTTTTGGTTTGATGATTATTTCATTGTTTTTTATTCTTTGTAGTATTTCATTGTCTTGTAATATCAATGTTATACACCATCACGTTAATTTTAGGTGGTGCATATAAAAAAAGAGAATTTCATAGGTTTAAATTTAATTAGGAGGTTAAACATGAATTTTAATATTTTAGTTAACAGGGAAAAAATGTATTGTTTATTTTTTTTTCGGAATTAAAAAAATGAAAACAAAAATTGTCTCTTCTTTTTTTTTTGATTGTACACTATAAGAAATTTTAGGTAATCGACGCTTATTTTTTTCCCTGTTAAACTATTACAATTTGGAAAGCAATTATGTAGGTATTTTATAATTTTTAACTAATTGGGTCATATTACTATTATTTGAAAATAGAGTGAGTGTTAAAAAATTATGAAAATACCTGTGGTGATCTAATATGGCATTAAATCACAATAATAATTATGTATTTAATATTTAATATAAACTAAGAAAGACATAAAAAAAAGAGAGATATTGAAAAGTAGGTGGTTGTGGGAGTTACACCCACATTATTTTATTTTTTTAGTATTACGATTAGATTCTAGTAAACAACAATAAGTAATTCCGTAGTCGAATTCTTAATAACCACCATATTTAGATAATATAAAAAAAGAAAAAAAATATTTTTTTTGCTATTTTTCCTTAAAAAAGAGTTTAAATGTTCAACAATCAGATTTCCACTAAAATATCAATTCTTTATTTTAGCTGATTTAATTCGGTAGTTAGTTCCATAGTTTAGTAAAAATTTTAAATCCACATCTTTTTGTTTTCTTTTTATACTTTTTTTTTGAAAAAATAATAAAAAAATGATAAATTTCTTCTTTTTTTAATTTTCCTACATGTATTTTTTATTATTTTTACCTTGTAGTATATACTCAGATAAAAAATTTGTAAAAGTCTTTAAACTCTTACGATTATTATATTTGGTTTTTATTTAATTTATAAACCAACAAAGGAAGAAAAAAAATATTAGTTAATCTTAACACCTTTTTCTTCTAAATCAGATATGATTGCATCAATGATATGTTTAAATCCTCTGAGTTTTTTACCATCATAGTATAAACTGCCTTTAGTATTATATGACATTTTATCTAATTTAGATTCAATTATTTCATCTAAAATCTTTTTTTCTTCTTCATTTTCAATTGTGAAAGCTTTTGATATTCTTGCTTTTACTTGAACATATACTGGTGTGTTAAAAACTAATTCTTGCATGAAAAATATACCTCCTATATCAATAATGTTTGGTTTGGATCATCTTCCAGGAATTCTTTATCTTTTCTGATTTTTTCCAATAGTAATGTTGCAGTTTTGTCACCTATCCCTGGAACTTCAACTAACTTGTCATGTGTTAGTTTTAAAAGGTCATCTAAGTTTTGCAGGTGTAGGTGCGATATAATGTTATCTGCTTTTTCATATCCTATTCCATAACAGCAGTAATCTAGGTAGCAGAATGCTGGGTTAGGATATTTTTTTGGAAATCTTTTCACCATCATTCTACCATCAAGGCATTTCATACTCATGTTTAGCATTCTGTAGAATGCTTCGTTTTGTGTATCTGCATATACTACTGTTGTTATTGTGTTTAAGCTGTCAATTGCTCCGTTGAATTCTTTTTGTGTGAATTCATCATGTAAAGCAGATTCTTTTTCTTCGTTAGTTCCTACTAGGATAACATAATGCCATGTGAATTCAAGGTTTTGGTCTACTGCTTGGTTGAATACTCTGTTGTCGATTATGCTTCCTATGAAATCTTCAATTGTTTTGTATTCAAATACTACGCCCTCATTTGATTTATTTTTATTAGTGTAGAATAGGTAATCGCCTGTGGGTAATGTTCCTGTATATGCAAGGTTGATTTCTTCTTGGTTTTGGTAGTAATTGAGAGCTTGATATTTTCTGTCTTGCTCTCTTGTATCAATACAAACATACATAAGTCATCATTCCAGTTTTACATTATTATTAATGAGTTTTACTGTGTTCCAGTATGCTTTTGTTAGCATTCCTTGTTTTAAAACTAAGAATGATGTGTTTACTGTTCCTGTTCTGCTTTTTCCTGCACAGACACAGTCAGCTATCATTTCAAGTACATCTAATAAATTCACATCTGCGGGTTCGTGTGTGTTTAGGTGATGTCTTTCATTTTCTGTGTGGATGTGATACCATGATCTTGATTTGAAGTCTGGTGTGTCTATTCTTTCAAGGCAGTCATGTGCAAAGTCATTGAAGTATTTGATTTTGCTCCAGTCATGGCTGTATCCTATTTCGTTTAATTCATTTGCAAGTTGGTTTAATACGTTTCCGACATCGTGTATGTGGAATAGTGTATCGTTTAGTAATTCTTCTTTATTATCCCATCCGTAATCTGGGTTTTGTGTTGGTCTTATGGTTATTGGTTTAATCATATTTGGTCACTTGTTTACTCCTCATTTTTTTTATTGGATTGTTTCGATTAGTTGTGCTAGGACGTTGTGTCCTATGTGTGTTCTTTCTGTGTTGTACATGTCTTTTATTGTGTTTTTGATTGTTTGTAGTTCTTTTTGTGTCCGTGTTAGTTGTTTTAGTGTTTCTGTTTGTGTTTTGTTTTTGTCTGTGATTAGTTCTTTGAGTTCCTTGTTTTCTTCTGCAAGGATAACTCCCTCATTCAACATACCTACAACTTCCCCAAGCCATAGTTCATCACCTATCCCTTGATTGTGTTGTTTCTGATTATCCCAAATCCCACTATGAGTGCCTTTTTTAATGCCATCAAGTAATGTAAATCGTTTATTTTCAGTCATTCACAACTCCTCCCATTCGCTACAAATCATATATGACATATCATTCCCTTTTTCACACACTTCAAACTCATCACCCTCATCATACCAATCATAATCGTGATAGTCACAATTATGACAAGTAGCAAGTTTACGATAAATTCGTATAATTTTCCATAAATCTTGATTTTCATCGTTTAACTCATTCAAACGATTAACAACATCATCAATAGTTAATACATTTCCATTATCCTTAATGTATTGTCCTTGTAATCCACAATTAATTGATTTAAATCGTTTATTTTCATTCATTCAACATCACCTTTTTGTGAGTATAGTGTTGTATCAACATTCTCTTTTATCCAATCCACATACGATTGATTAATGTACACCAACTGGTCATCATCAACATACTTCTGCATATCTTTGATAATTTCTCCTACAACCAATTTGAAGTTAGTGTTTTCTCTTCTTAAATCCATAACTTCTTCGTATAAATCATTCAAGACATCAACTACTTCAAAATTAGTTAATTGTTTTCCATTGTCATAAACTCCACTATATTGACTATCAAATTCCCCACAATATCGTTTTTCAGTCATTTAAATCCCTGTAAAATCCTTTATCGTAATTGTAAACTGTTATTGCGCATGTGCTAACAATCATATCTAATATCCCTACTATTAAAAAGATTACTTTAAGCCATAAGGTTTGTTCAATTAATGAAAAAGCAGTTAACCATATTCCAAAAAATAAAATGAGGAGATATTTAGTTTTAAAATTCATTCAATCCACCTTATCATAAGTCTTGTAAAAAACATCTGGTTTGCAAAGATAAATTTCACCATTCACACCAATAATAATGTAATCACCAATATTGGCTTTCATAACACCTTCTAATGTTTCAATAAACATTTCTTCCTCAGTTTGAAATGCTTTCACAGTAACAGGTTTTTTACGATATTCTTCAAAATTACTTTCATCAATATCTCCTTGTTTTACAATATTAGGCATTGTTTTAATATCGTTTACATCAATATTGTAATGGCTGCAATAATCATCTTCAGCTACATATTTATCCATATGTTGACAATAATATTTTCCAGTTCGACTATCCATTATTCTAGTCATATGTTTACAGTTTTTACACGCCATTTTCGGTTTAATAATCCTCATTGTTAATCACCTCACAAATATCTCTTAAATCACATCCAACATCAGCAACAAGATGTTCTGATTCTTTAAATCCATAATCTTTTTTCATGAAACAAATAAAGTTTCTTGGATAATTATATTTCCAGTAAAATTCATCTGATGCTATTGTTTTTGCTATTGCTTTTTGTCTTGATTTTTCAATCATTTTACGGAATTGTGTTTTGTTGAATTGTTTTTCATGTAATAATATGTAATGTTCAAAATTACCGTAAGCAAAAGCTTGAATCTCATAAATAAACATTTTAAATCACCCTTTTACATTGTGCATTTCTGCTAAATATAATCTTCTTCCATCTTATCCAGTTTTTTATCTAAATTGAAAAGATAATGTATATCACTAATACTACTACTGTGTTTACGTGCTATAATCAATAAGCAACGTAAAACATGATAATAAAATTGATATTTATTCATTTTCGGTCACCCTTTAAATAGTATAATTTAATTAAAAAAGTCATCTTGACAAGACTGACACATTCCAGAAATACCAAATTCCCGTTTACTTATCTCATCACGAAACTCATTTTCAACATCAATCTGTTTACCGCAGAAAGGACATCGCCCTTCAGCTTTACGTTCCTCTTCAACAGGAAAAACTTTTTTCATCATTTCATCCAACATCTTTAATCAACTCAATTTTATTTTATCATAATACATTCAGTAGTATCCTCATATTTCACTACCAACCATTCCCTTTTCAGATACTGATTATTCCTAGCATATATCCTTGCATCTTTAGGATATTTTGACAATCGATTTATTAATTCTTGATTTTCCATAAAAATTAACCTCTTTTAGTTATATCTTCAAAGATTACTGTTTTATTGTATTCTTTTTCTTTTTTGTCTGTTGTATCATGTACAATATGTGAAATGAGAATGTAGGATTGGATTTTCCCACATTCTTTACACTTAACATAAATTCGGTTAAATAATAATAATTTTAACTTAAATAATCTCATGTTAGTGTAATGATCTCTTCCACAATATTGGCATTTCATATTATACTTCATAGTCTACCTGTGGTTGAATGTTAAACTGATATGTGTATCATAAGTGTTTAATGTGAAATTAACATCATCTAAATTACCAGTTAGATATGAATCATGTCTTAATACTTCTAATACATCATGTAAACAAGTTTTAGGAAATCGTAAGTAAACTTCATGCACAATACCTGTATTTTTTAATAGATTTTCAATTAAATATTTGATGTTCATTGTTCCTGCATCTGCAACATCACATTCTGATTCTTTTTCTCTAATAACTAAATCTTCTTTTTTAATCATAATTCCGCCTCTGCTTCATTTTTTATAACTTCCATCGCAACAATAGAATTAATATCTATTATTAATTCCTCACTAAAATTTGCTTCAATGCTAATAGTATGAGTAGATAAATCTACTGCAAACCATTCACCAGTAAATTTATGAGAATTAGTGTAAACAGTTACTTCAGTTTCCATATAACCATTATGAACTAATTCAATGATTTTATCTTTTTTCATGTTTATCTGAACCCTTTGAATTTAAATTGATAATAATAAAACCTTGAAGTTTCCAATACTCCCATATCTTTATAAATTTCTGATAATTCATTTTTTAATTCATCAGCAGAATTAAAACCTTCACGCATTGCATCTTCATCGTTAATGCTTTTAAACATTTTATATCCAACTTTAGTAATTTTCAATAAAACATCTTCATAATTCTTAAATCTACCAATGACATAATCATCTTCTTTCACATCAATTCTTTTATGAGACATTCTCATTGTTTGAGTTTTAACACCATTTTTAATAGCAGGATAAAAATGGTCTTTAAATTTCATAATTTCCATAATTTCACATCTCCAAAATTTTAATAGCTTCCTGTTCGCAAACATCCATGCAAACTTCACAATAACTGCATTCATAAGAGTTATGAATGAATATTGTTTGCTCTAAACTTAATGCTCCAGTAGGACAAACATCTATGCATTCGTAACATCTGTTGCATTTACTGTCATTTATTCTCACTGTAACAAAATTGATTCCTTCAGCTCCTGTCATTCAGACACATCCCCATTATATAAATATTCGTTACAATTGGTTGCCTCTAATCCATCCGCAACATATGTTTCTTTTAAGCAGTCATTTTGTAATCCTTGAAAATGAATACAATGCTCACAAATCATAAGTGTCTACCTCTTTTTTGTAAACTTTCACGTCTGTTTTCTAACATGCGTACAATCCATTTATAATCAATTACAACCTCACTGTAATCTGCATCAACACCATCTTCTAATGTTGCTAATTCATTCAGTACAGTAGTCATACGGCTGTGTTCTCTTTTCAACTCTTCAATTGCTTTAATCATTCACGATCACTCCACATTTTTGATGCTTTTTCTTCATCAAGGACAATCCAATCTAATCCATTTTCAATAATTCTTGTTTTTAATGCGTCCAATGAAGTAGCACAAATAGATTTGCGTTTGCCATTTTTAACATATCTATACTCCCAGTAGACCTTATTGTTTACAATCCTTTGTCTTACTCTATAAATTCCAGTATTTGTTTTGGTAACGCTATTTCTAATGCTTCTTATCTTTGTGATTTCTTTTGGTTCTTTTCTACCCGTAGCATGTAACTTTTGGTGTTCTGATTTAGAAATCAATTCCAAATTAGAAATTTTATTGTTGGTTTTATCTTCATCTTTATGATGGACATCTGCATTTGGCAGGATTGTCAGTTTATGATGTTTTTCATAAATTAATCGATGAAGTCTTTTTCCACGATTTCCTTCTTTTCTTGAAGAAATACAGTAATATCCTTCCATATTTAGAATTGCACTTCCCCATTCTGTTTTTATTGACATGTTATTCCCTCTTTTGATACATAAAACAGTATCCAATAATCAAATCATCTAATAAAACGCAGATATAACCATTGTAACAGTGTTTACAGTTAAAACAAGATTTGCTCAATTACTCCACTTCCTTGACAGTTCCTTGTCACTGAATAAACTTTTTTCTGCACATTCATTATACTGTGATACTTCTGATACTCCTAATTCAAAGTACAATAAACACATATCATTTTTGGGTACGTAATTACTGCAATTCAAGTGTACATTCTGTTTACAGTTATCGCAAGGTTTACCTTCATTGTTTTTACAGTATAATTTGTTTTTTTCTTCAAAACGATACTCACAATCCCTAAAAATAACACTCATAATTATCACATCAATTTACTTTGTATTGGTTCACATGGTGGAGTTGTACCTATAACATAACGGAATGTTTTGTTTAATTTAGTACAATGTCCCCAATGCCCTTTTGTTCCATCAACACACTCTGAAAAACAATGATGTTCAAAATAATCACATTTTTTCTCCAAATTTGCCCACATATTAGGATTACATGATTTCATTCTAAATTTGCCTCCACATCTTCAATAACGCCTTTAAAATCATCTTCAGACCAACCATGATACTCCAAATGCTCCTTTAACATTCCAACCAGTAAACCGTAATATTGTTCATACCAGTTTAACTTATCAACAACAGTTTGAGCATCTTCCAAAGGAAATAAAATGATTTCACTATCAAAACTAGTCTTTAACTCTCCTTCATTATCCATGAGAGTTAAACAATCGTTTTCAAGGTCTTCCTCTGTTTCATATCTCATAATCTTCACCATGTGATATTACTCCAGATACCAACAGTAACAGTTATGATTGGAAAATTTAATTCTTCCAAATCATCATCATTCATATGATCTACTACATTCACATAAAAATTAGAATTTTCATTAAACATTTTTGGTCACCTGTTTACTTCTTATTTTATGCATAATTCTTTGAAGATTATCGGGAGTTTTGATTTATCCCATTGATATTCTTCTAGTTTTCTTATCACTTTCACTGCTGTTTCTTTGTCTTTGAATCTGCAAAAGTAAGTCATTTTTCCATTAACTTTTCGTTGAATATGATAAAATCCATTGCGGTAAGTGTAATATTTTGACTTTACTTTATTAGCTTCAATAATATCTTCAATTTTAGTTACATCCCAGTTGCAAGAAACAAGTTTTTCTACAATTTTCTGCACAATAGTTTCACTTTCAAAACTGCTGATGTAAATTGTTTTATTTTTGATTTTTTTCACTATTTCAAAATAACCTGTATGATTATTTTTTCGATAGTATTTGCTGTTTTCATAGTTTCTTTGTCTGATAGAATCTATGTCATCGTTTTTGATAGCTTCTTTTCTTAATCGCAAGTATTGTTTGTGATTAAGGTTTAATCTGTTTTCAATATCCCTTGTTGAGATGTTAGGGTTATTGTAATCTTCAACAAAACTATTGTATTTAAACGGGAATTCTGGAATTGGGTTTTCTATTATGACGCTCATTGTTCACTCTCCATGAATTCTTTATACTTTGCATAACTTGACTTCCAACGGGCAAATTTTTGCCTTTCTTTGAAATCTTTTTCATTTTCTGCAATGTATAATACATCTGATAACACTTCACTTGAAACTCCAAGATTTTCACTTGCTTCCTGTAGATATTCAAATGATAAATCTTCATTTCTTCGATATTTATTGAAGATAGTTGTCCATATGAGGTCAAGTTTATGATCTTCTAGTTCCTGGTGTTTTTTGACCAGGTCTTGTTTTTCAGTCATGATATGAAGATTTACCATACTTGTTCCTATTTTGTCTAATTCTTCTTCGGCAGAATGTATTGGGAATTCTGCTTCTGTTCCCCAACCTATTCTTTTTGCTAAGCATTCCTCAACAAATTGACTTATGTTAGGTACTACTTCCTTACTTTTTTCCAATAGGTTTTCTTCTATTGATAATGTCAGTCTTTCTTTTGCCATTTTTTTCCACTCCAGTAATACTTTTTCCAATAGTTAGTATGCATTTTTACACTCTGAAAAAGGTAACACCCTTACATTGTACAATACGCATATACGCATAATACGCATATACGTATAATCACTAAGATTTCCCATAGAGAGATTTCTCAAGATTTTCAACAGCAACATTCATAATTTCATCAACATCACATTGCAACTCATGACAACGAACACCAACACTAAAACGAATATCCTTCAAATTCACTTTATACAAACTACAACCATACATATCCATTCTAGTTTTAATCATCTTCTCAGTATCATTAATCAACTGCATTTCAGCATCAGATTTCACAAACTCAATAGCACCGGCAGTTTCAACAGTTAAATTAATACTTTCCAAAGCTGCTTTATAAATTCTAATTGCATTATTAACATCTTCAACTGTAGCTTCCTCACGAAGTTCAGTTTTTGCACGTGCAATAGTCAACCGTTCAACTGCTTTCAAATCTCTTGCAGTAATAGGTTTTGCAGAATCATTATCCACAACAGATTGTCTAGTATTCACATAAAAATCAATCAAAACTTTTTTAGCATCATCATTCAAGACAGGGAAAATTTCCAGTTTCGCATAAGTAATATACTTCTTCAATGTTTCAACTGGAATAATTTCAACATCTTCAACCAATTTAGTTTTATTTAACAAACTATCAGCTAATTTACTGTCTTTTTCTTCACTAATATCATCTTCTAAAGCAAATACTAAATCAAACCTTGACAAGTTTGATTCTGGAATGTCAATCTGTTCTTTCAAAGTTTTATACTTATTAAACCTTGAATATTTAGGATTAGCACATGCAAGAACAGATGTACGTGCAGTCATTGTTTGAACGAGTCCTGCTTTTGCTGAGCTAACACTTAATTGTTCCATAGGTTCGTTCAAACTCTTTTGTGTTTTTGGAGAAAGTTTATCGTACTCATCAATACAAAGCAAACCAGTATCCGCAAGTACAACAGCACCTGCTTCCAAAGCCCAAGTACCAGTCAATTCATCTTTAACTGCACTTGTTGTAAGCCCTGCTTGACTTGTACCTGTTCCTGCAATGCTAATAATTTTTGGTGCTTTTTCTTTCAATGCTGCTATAATTTGTGACTTTCCAATACCAGGATCACCAATAAGTAAAATATGTATTGTCCATCTGTCCATTGTATCGTTTTTGAAAGTGTCACCTATTGGTCTAGCTCCTTCAAACAATTGTAAAAGCAGACCTTCTTTAACAACATCATAACCGAATATTTCTGGTGCGAGACTTTTAACAAGCCTATCATAGATATTCGGTTGTTTAGATAATTTGATTATCTCTTCCTTATCAGATTCTGTGATACGATAATCCTCAAAAGGATTATTAACACTACTGATATTATGCAAATTTATCATGAATTCAAAATCATCGTGTTTACTGTTTTTGTCTTTTTTCTCTAACTTGAACTGACCAGTGATGTCAACAACATCACCAGCCTTCAGATTATGGTAAGGACTTGCAAGGTAGTCTTGCATGTATCCTTTGATTTCTCTTGAAGAACCACCACTCCTTAACTCTAAAGGTTCTTCTAGTTTCACATATCGATAGTTACGATAAAGACTGTCTTCAGATAATAATCTGAAGCTTCTGCTGCCACATTCAATGCACAAGGATGGTAAAGTAACTTGTTTTTTGTCAGCTACTTCAACATAATGTAATCTCATACAACCTCTGCATTCGTAAACTGCAGTTTTCAAGGTTGGTTGGATTGTAGTAATGTTTTTTATCATTGCTTTTGCGGAAATGAAATCACCATTGTTTGTTGAATCAAGTTCAGAGAGTAAAGTAAAAGGAGGTACATCAACAAGTTTCAAACTGATATAATTTTTATCAGTTCTTTTCTCATTGATTTTCTTTTCAGAATTGGTTAAGATTCTCTGAAAGTTTAAGTCAAAGAATTCTTTACCAGTTTCAACAATGCTAAAATCATTAATTAGTGTATAGTCAATGTCTAATTTTGTTTGATGATTAACACTTTTTAATAATTTTAATTGTTCTGCATACGTATTTTGAATGTAATTTAGGAATAATTCAATATTTTTGTCCATTACTCCCATTTACATTAACCTCCCACCATTTTTTTAGATTCCAACTTCAATATCATCGACCATTTTAATAATCATAAAACTGTTGTAATCACTTTCTTTGTTACCTTCGGTAATTTTGAGAGTGATACTGTCTTTATCATTGAGTAAGTCAATGAGAGTTTCAATATTGATTTTTTTGATTTTTTTAATTTCGTCTCCAGTGTCTGGGTCAATGATGTTAGTTTCATCATTGTATCTGAGGAAACTGTATATCACATCAAAAGCAGATCTATAAAAATCAAAACTTTTGCGGACATTTGTGATGAAACCTTCTTCATCCATTTTTGGAACATTAAAGTATGCATCAAGATATTCTGGATTATCAATTAATCTGATTCTCACAGCATCATATTTTTTCACAAAGTTACCGTCATCATCAATGTCATCATTAGTGAAAAGTGAGACTTCTGGTTTTCCTGTGAAAGTTGTTCCAGGTTCTAATTCATATGCTTTGATTTGATCCATATCGGATACATCAGTATAACTTTCATCTACACTACTTACTTCAACACCTAACATGTCAAGGGTGCTGTTTTTTGTTTGATTTAAAGCCATTATTTTATTCTCCTTTATTGTTTATTTTCATTAATTCGATTTTCATATCGATTAATCGTTTTAAATAAGATATTTTACGATTATCTTCATCTTTAAGGAAGGTTAATTCCTTTTTTTCTTCAAGTAAATCTGATAATTGTTCTTTAACATAAGCTTTTCTTGTTTTATCGTTGTTACCTCCGAACTTTTCTTTGATAACATCAATACCTTCTTCGCTTTCTTTGAGTTTACGTGCTTCTGCAAGAATTTTATCAGATTTTTCAGCGTATTCTTCTTCAATTCTAACTAATCTTCTTGAAGTTTTATTAATCCAAGTCATGCGTTTTTCCCATTCTTGGAAATCTTCATGCAAACCTAATGGTTTTTCTTCAATTTGATATTGTAATTTGTTTAATTCATCAACTACGAGTCTTGCTCTAACTTCGCTATCGCAGGTTACAATTACTCTTTTATCATCTTCACTTGGAATTAATGAATTGATAACTCCGTATCTGCCATTCATTCCATGTGTGATAACTTGATATTTTTCACTCATTTTAAATCACCTATAAAAATAAAATAAAGGAGTTTAATTTAACTCCTCAGGACAATGTTTTTGGATATATTTAATTAAGTCTGGTCTTAATGATTCTACAATAAAACCTGCTTTTATATCCTTAACAACTTTTGATTTCATTGTGGATTTAGTAACTTTAATTCCATCTGCTTCTAATTCTCTTTGAATATTCAAACATATCTCACGCAATGGATTATCGTCAACAACAGTTTTTCCATCTGCAGTACGGTATTTCAGAACTTCGTATGTATATTCATAATCATCTTCACTTTTTGGATTTTTAACTTTAGGAGTTTTAATGCAACGATATTTCTCATTAACAATAGCATTGATTCTAATAATGCATTTGTTCGGGTTTTCATCACCTTTATACCAATCTAAATCTACTGGAGATTGTCCAATGAATATTAGGTTTTTCTTAGTTTTCAGACAATCTTTGATAAATTTAAAAAAGGTTTTACTCCTATCAGAGTATGCTTTTAATCCGTTCGCTTCACTTACAAATGATTCAATTATGGTGTCAATACCATCGATAATAATGGTGGTAACTTCTTCCATTTGTTCAATTTCACTTAATACTTTCTTAAGGTATCTGTATGCTGCTTTATCATTTGATAAATCAAATTCAGTTAGACTTGGTAAATCAGTGTAATTTGTATCTTCAATGTCAAGTACAACAGCATTTAAATTGTTTTCTTGACAATATTTTTCTGCGAAAGTGGATTTTCCACTTCCATCATTTCCTAAAACTAAAACTTTTTTAAGGTCATTTTGACCTCTTTTTTTGAAAACCAAACCCCCTGTAGGTTCGGTTGTTGTATTCAATGCCATATTTTTTCCCACCTTTTTATAAATTTTTTTCAATAGTTTCTAAAGCACCAATTATTTCTAATGCTGTGAAAGTATCATAAGTAACTGGAGCATCATTATCCTGTAACAATACTTTTAAAATTTGAATAGTGTCTGTGTCAAGATGATCTTTAACAGATTCTATTTTTTGTTCAAAAGTAACGCCAGAGATGTCAAATTCTTTAATGATTCTGCTGTATTCTCCAGTAGAATAGAAGTTTCCATCTCTTTTACAGATGTATCCTTCAGTTTTGTTGCAGATGTTACAGTAATCACATCTACCAACACTACTGCCACTTACTTGGGTACTCATAAGAACACTCCGTAATGATAGAATACAATTCCTAATATTGCAAAGAAAGTTCCAGATATAAGGCTTCCTGCAATGACAATGTCTAAAGGTACATCAAAATTTTCTTGTTTACCTAATCTTGCAGGTTCGTTTTGTTGTTTTTCAAACATTTTTCATCAACTCAATTTTTACGGAAACCAATTATGTATGGTTTTCCAATTTTAAATCGTATAAAAGCAGTGTCTCCTTTTTTAGCAAATTTTATCATGTTTCGTAGTTTGTAGTGAATTTCACAGGCATATGATTTCCCATGTCTGTTTTGCACTAAAACATTTTCTTCTTTAAAAACATTGAGTAATTTTTGCTCTACTCCACCTTTGGCAACTTTAACTTCACCATCGTGAGTTAAAATTCCGTCAGTATTTTGATTGAAATCATTCATTTTTGATCATCTCTTTGCAGTATCCTTTGAGGTCACAGTCAAATGTGCAAGTTTCACATGAACTTGTGTCGATTTCATCAAAACTGGAAGGATAGACTTCATAAGATGAATAAATACTCATAGTTATTCACCTTGTAGCTCTTCAGCTAATCTTTTGAGTGTGAATACGTCTTCCATCTCTTTTTCGTTGAGGCAGTAGTATTCCTTTCCTCTTATTTCTTCTTTAAACATTTTTGGTCACTTATCCTAAATTTATTGTTTTCATCAAGGTATAAAATGTCTTTTATCCTCTCATTTGAAAATTGTACTATTTTATTTGTAGAATTTAGTATTGGGTGTTTTTAAAGGAAAAAAATAAGATTATTTTTTTTCTTAAACACTTTTTGGTCACTTGCGACATTTTCAGTCACTTGTTTGTGAAAACTGTGTTTCACATAATTAATATTATGATATGGGTATATATAAATATTTCTATTTATATAATCATATAATCATAAAATTATATTATTTTAAATTTATATATACTATGAACAATAAATATTTATTTATATACCTTTTTTGGAGTGATTAAATATGGAAACTACTAAATTAATTATTGAAATGCCAAAAGAGTTAAAAACAGAGCTAAATTTGATAGCAGTAAAAAAAGGCACAACAATGAAAAACATTGTTACACAATTAATACAAGATTATGTTGAAGAAAATAAATAAAAATAATAACTCAGTTTAAATCTAAATTGTAGTAAGTTATATATACTATCTACCATATAAATTTAAACTGGGTTATATTAGTATTATTAAAAAATTCTTAAACATTTTTGGTCACTTGTTTACTTCTTTTTTATAAATACCATTTATAACCCATTTCATAACAATATAACATATTTATAAAATGCCATATTTTTTTTACATTCCTAATAAATCTAATTCTTAAATATTAACCTCCCCAATCAAATACTTAATTCCATTTATTATATTTGAAATTACTAATATAAAAAAATATAAAGAGAGAGCATTTGATAAGTAATATTTTCACTTTTCAAAATCACCTAACCAACTACCCATATTCTCAATAACTTCTTCTAACTTATCAATTTTATCCAATTTAGATTTTAACTTCTGATTTTCCACTTCTAAATTATTAATTCTATCTTCCATCTGTTTACGAACTTCTGAAGTATACACTTTAACCTCAGTTTTTTCCAAGCTAAAATCATCAATAGCAGACATATATGTTTCTCTCACATTTTCAATATCCTGCTTAATATAACTACTATCTGTTGAAACTGGACTCACATGCCCTTCCATTAGTGTGCAAATTCTTAAATCGCCACAATTTTTAGCAATTGTAGTCTCAAAAAACTTCCGACAGGCATGAGCATGGAATTTAGGTATCTTTGCAACTTCCTTGTCGAAATCTTCCTCAGACAACTCTCCTTTGCTAATTGCTTCTTTGATTTTCAATATACGCCATTCTCTTAACTTCTTGTTTTTCTGCCAAAACTGACTAGCAGTTGGATTTGGATTTAAAGGTTCAACATACATTGATTTTTGAGAACCAAACAATGCATCTGTTTTAGAAATAACTTTCTCTACACCATATTTCTTTTTTGCATATGGAATATACTCATTCTTGATTTTGCGAAGATGTTGTAAAATAAAGTTGCTGCTTTCTGGATCATTAAAAGTTAAACATGGAATTTGGAATTTTCGTGTTTTTTGTGGATGGAAATACCATGTTCCAATCATGTCTGCAGGTGCATTATCAATAAAATCATTGACATCAACACAGTTATGGTATTCCTGTGTTGCTTTCATGAAGTCACCAATGGTAAGGTTTAATGCGTCAGATATTCTCATTCCAGAACTCATGAGAAATTTTATTAAACTAGCATGTATTAACGGTGAATCATTTAGAATGTATTTAAAATCTTCTTTGGTTAAGAGATACCATTTTTTAGCGTCTTTTTTCAATGAATCTCTGTTTGGTAATGTGATATTGTAATATTTTAAAAAAGTGTTGATTAATGTGAGGTTTTGGTTAATTGTGGTGTTGCTGTTTCCTTTGTTTTTGCAGTAAGTTACATAATTGTCAAGATAGAGTTTTATTTTTGAATCTGGACTGTTGACGTCAAATTGGATTAGTTGTTTTTCGATGATTTGGTTTCCGTTTTCATCTGTTCCATGTTGGATGATTTTTTCTATTACTCTGTCTTGTTGTGTTTTGCAGTCAGATATTATTTTTTCCAGTGTGGTGTTTGCAGATGTTGCAAATTTTGTTAGTATTTTTTCGTAATTGTATTTGCTTTTGTCTGTTATGTTATGTTTACTTGAAATAAAATTGTTGTAAAATATATCTTCAGTTACTTTATACATGTAGGTCACCGTTTTTAGTGTTTGTTTGAAGATATATTTAAGTATTTTATATTGTTTTGTTTATTGAGAAGAATTTTCACCATATTATGTGTTCTAGAGGAAAGTATTTTACTTTTCTTTTTTTATTTTTTTATGTTTTGTTATTTATGTTGCTTTTTGATAAAAATAAATGTTTGTATAGTTTAAAACGAACAAAAAAATAAGGAATAGAAATGGAGCATTTGAAGAGTAAAAATATTTTTTTTATATCCTTGTTAGTTTATTTTAACAACAAACAACAAAATAATAAATCAAGGTGCATATAAAAAAGAATATTTTTTCATAGGTTCTAATATAAAAAAAAGGGAAACCCAAATAACTGGATTTCCCTTTTAACCATTCTCTACTTTTATTTAATTCTTTTGGACTTGTTTCTAATTCTACTATTCAAGAAATATCTAATAACTAAAAACAGGACAATAAACACAATAGTTCCAATTGTAAATCCAAATGTTGCAAAACAAATCGGATACAATACAATAACAACTATCACATAAATTAACCATTTTCCAGCACCTGCGGAGAAATCACCACCATAATAACTACTTTTAGCAGCTCTCATTTTATTACCACATTTTGGACAATGATAAACTCCTGGTTCTTCTTCACTTGAATATCCACAGTCATCACAGATATAATTTCTATATGCCATTTTAATAGTCACCTTTTTTTTACTTTTCCTAATGTTGATTCTATCAATTCTTTCTCCATTTCTCTATCATATTCAGTTTCAACTTCAATATTAGCCAATCTTTCATCTACAGATAAAAATTCACTTCTAATTTCTTCTTTTTCTAAATCTACAACCAATTTCATATTTTTATTAAACCACCATTCCGCAAGAGTAAAAGAAACATCATTTTCCCTAGCAATCTGCCTAATAATTTCCTCCCTTGCTTTTTTAATATGCTCATCAATTTCTGCTTGTAATCTTAACATGAAGAAACCCATCTTATTTGAATCATCAATGTCAATAACATACTCTTGACTAACATCTCTAATATTACACCCTTTAAAATTTTCTTCACAAAATTCAGCATTAGATTTACGAATTTTTTCATAAGGAGTTTCTAACATATGAATTCCTCTACTTTTTCCTGGTAATCAACATCACTACCACAATATTCTACTGAAATAATTTCAGACAAAACAAATGTTTCCTTAACAGGCTTATTAGCATTATCAACTTCAAATATATGTTCTCGGTAAAATCCTTTAATTAACTGTTGTTTATCCTCATCAAAAATGATGATTTTTCTATCAAAATTAGAAATAGTATAATTAATATTTTCATCTTTATCTGGATTAATCACAATTATAATATCCATTTTCACCAAACCTCCGTCTTTTTTTTAAAGTTAAAAATTGGAACTTCGACAGTAACTGTTCCATCAAACAGTTTATTATTATATGATGGCAAATCTGCACAGACAGCAGGTGAACGATAGTTTCCAATAACCTTTTTTAAATTCAAATCAAATAACATATTATTAACTTCTATTCTGCTATACTCTTTTTTATTTTCATATCTGTTAGGATAATATTTCTTATATTCATTTAACAGTTTGTTTAAATCCCATTCTTCATTGTTGAAACATTGATTATTCGATAATGATATGTTTTCATATTTTGGATTTGACATTATTTTAGCAATATCATATTCCATTTCAAGTATTGTGCTTTCACACATGGCCTGTCCAATATATTTATCCTGCACCTTTTTCATTTCTTCGAGGAAAGAATTAATAATATCCTCATCAGTATTGCCTATATCTATATTGAAATCAAGGTCATATTTAGCATCAATTCTCATAATAATCACCTGTTTATTCCTTTTTTCCTAATATTTCTCTCCTTTTAATTCTTTGATAATTTCCCTTCGTTTTCTCAGAACTTCTTCAGGTGGTTCTCTATCCCAACAGTTTAACGCCCTTCTTCGCAATAACTGTTCTTCACGCATATGTTGATTTGCAGTATAAGACGCATATTTTTGAGCTTTAATCCATTTTTTTATGAATCTACTAGCTTCACTACCCTCATTAAAAATGTCAATTCCTTTAACTTTTTTACATTCCATTAAGGTCACCTTGATTTTAAAATAATTTTTTTACCCGAAATGTCAATTTCAATTTTATCTGATATAGGACGTACCGTATGATCATCTTGAAATTCAACCTCATAATCTCCAGGTAATTTATCTAAAATACTTTTCATTGTTGCAACATCTAGAATCATATGATTATATTATGAATTTAATATTATAAAAAAACTTTTAAAAAAAAATAATCCCCACATCTTTTTATGGGAAATCCATAAAAAAACATAGGGATTGATACAATTTTTACTAAAATTATTGATTTTTTGGAAAAAAATAGTGAGTTATATAAAATTTCATTTTTAGTTAAAAACGTATTTTGGTGAATTAATTTAAAAATTTTTTTTTACAAGTATTATTTTCACATTCTCTGCTACTTCTAACACTTGGCTTTTTCCTTAATCAAAACTTTAATAAAAATGTAAGAATTAAATTTTCTCTATTGAATACTAAATGATGTAATTGAAGATAATGCAACTTTATAATAAAATCGTAGATTATCCTTTTGCAAATATACATAACATAACTCATTTTTCATCATTAAACAAATTTGAGTTATAGGTTCATATACTTCAGAATCAATATCTACAGTTACTGAAGAACCACTGTATGTGATGATGTCACCATAACCTGTATTTGATGATTTGACTTGTCTTTTCAAATTACTACTATCTAAAATTTTAATCAATTGTGGCAATTCCATAATATTACATCTCGTCTTTTATTTTTCTGATTTCATGTTCAATTGCATCAGCATATTTAGTGTATCCTTTTTCCATGTATAACTCATAATCTTTTTTCAGAGCTTTAATTTGTTCTCTTTTAAGATTCCTAACATGAGTTTCTTCCAATACTTTTTTTTCTTTTTCTGATAACATATTTTACATGTCTCCAGTATCGTTTACCATCCATGCATCATTAATGTTTGTAATGCTGATTACACTTGCACAGATTATGCTGCCTAATGGTTTTTCTCTTGCAGCTGCACTTGCATCTATATTAACCCATTTGCCATTCAGTTTAATTTGAGTCCAAACATGACCGTATTGCCCATCACTGCATTGTATTAATCCACGCACAATACGGACAGTATAACCCATCTCCTTAAGAGTATGATACATTACTTGATTTAAATCAACACAATTCCCTTTTTTACGATTTAATGTTTCAGATTGAGTTTGTTTATCCTCATAATAGAAATCATAGTAAAAGAATTTCACAAAGACATTGTAAACATCTTTATATGTTTTAATTGCAGTTTTACTGATGTTTTGAAGTTTGCTGACAAGAGTACCTGCTTGACTTGCTTTTGTATAGAATACTGCATTTGCAAACCAACAAGTAGAGGGGAGTTTTTTTCCATTGTTATTATACCATGCAATGATTTTACTGAAAGCATAATTAGCCAAACGTACAGATATTTTTTCTTTACCCCAACCAATATAGTTAGGAGCTTTAACATTTGTCTTAAACCAAGTTAACACTTTACTTGCTACTTTAAGATAATCATCCTTTTCAAGATTTTCATAAATTCCACTTCCAGTACAGTCTTTACAATTGACAATTTGTCCAGGAATAACTACATCTTTTCCAGGATTTTTCACAGCTTTTGACATTACATATAATGTTTCACCTGCATTTAATCCTTCAATGTTTTTTCCTTTTTGGTTTTTTTCCACATATGCTTTAATTGTTTTCGCATTACTTACAATATCTTTCCATTTTACAGTTTTATTAGTCATAATATCACATCAAATCTTTTTAAAATTTCTTTTTCTTCGCTGTCTAATTCTTTCCATTTGCCTTGATATTCAAAAGCTTCACCCATCGTTGGAGCTTCTAACATCTTTGACTCATAACCTTTTTTTAATAATTGAATTTCTTTCAATCTTTTATTGTCTTGATTCATAATTTATAACCTCAAACACATATTACAAAAGGTTTATTTATTTTTCCTTCTAAAAAAATCACAATTGCAGTTTTACCAACAGTATTATTTCCCATTAATGGAACAGTTTTCATTTCATCTCCCGTTTCAGTTTTTATATCAACAAAATTTGAATCTGAATAATTTTTTGTGATTGTGCATTTTTCTGGTGCGGGATTGTTGTTTGCTATATTTTCAATCATTGTTTCGATTTCTTCGGCGAATGTTTTTTCAGCCAAAATTATCACATCCATTATAATTATTGAAAA
>JAFUIW010000029.1 GCA_017473945.1 Methanobrevibacter sp.
GGGTAAAAAATACAAAATGCAGGTTAGCTACCTCAAAAACACAATAAAAACAACCCTAAAAGTTAAACGTTAGAGATTAATTTCTCTAACACTATTTTTTATTTATTTTAAAAATTGACATTTTAATAAATTTTCATATTAATTGACTCCTATTTTAGTTAAATTAATATATTTTATGGAATATAATTTACAATGTATATTTTATGAGGTATAATATGAATATTAAAAAATTTATTTTACCCTCAGCCATATTGTTGGTTATGTTATTTTCCATAGCAGCCATATCTGCTGCCGATTTAAATGATACTGATAATGTGGGGGAGGATACTTTAAAAGATGGTGAAATAGATGAAGGGTCTATTTCCGATTTGTATTTAGAGTTTTTGAATGCCGATTCATCTTTTGATTTTACCAGGGACTATAAATATGATAACTTAAGTGACCTGGGTTTTGAAGGTGGAATCGTTGTAAGCAAGAAAAATTTTGAAATCAATGGTAATAATCACGTGATTGATTGTGGTAATAAAACAAGGGCATTCAATTTCACCGGAACTGATGCAATAATAAAAGATTTGATTATTAAAAATGCTGTGTATAACTCTGGTTCAGCAATTGTAACCAAATCAAATTTAACATTGAATAATGTCACATTTATAAATTGTTCAAGTGTTGTTAATTCACCTTTGGATAATAATGGAGCAATTTCCGCTTCAAATGTATATTTAAATATTAACAACTGTAAGTTTATTGATAATTCCGGTAATGAAGGTGCTTCAATTACTGCATATGGATCTATTGTTGATGTTGTTAATTCTACTTTTATCAGTAGTTCTGATAGAATTATCAAAGGTCAGATTTATTTATATAAGTCAGATTTAACAGTTTCCGGGTCTGATTTTTTAAATACTACTTCCAGATATTCAACTGCAATATTTGTTGAAGATAAGTCCAGCATATCAATTTCTAAATCTAAATTTAGAAACTTATTTGCAAATAAAACCGCTGGTGCAATTGCTGTTAAACAAGTTACTAGTTTAGATATATCCAATTGTGAATTTTACAATGTGTCCAGCGCAAATAATGGTGGTGCTATTTTTGCAGACATTAATGGTGATAACGTGAACCAAATGGGAATAGTTCTGATTAGTAACACTAAATTTGATGAGTGTTATTCAGGATTTGGTGGAGCTATTCTTCAGTTAGCTGGAAGCTTGATTGTCACTGATTCACATTTCACAGATAATAGTGCAGAATATGAAGGCGGCGCTATTTATACAAGTTATGCTAATGTAGACATTTCAGATTCTACTTTCAGAAACAATACTGCATTGGATAATATATCTTATGGTGGAGCTTGTTATTTTGATAAAGGAGATGTAAATCTTAATAACAATATTTTTGAAGATAATGTGGGGTTAATTGTTTCAACCATTTATGCATATGATACTAATTTGAATTTACAAAAAAATTACTTTGATAATCCGTTTAATAATATGAGCATATATTCAGTATATGGAACAGTAAATATTGATGGAAATACTTTTACTAATGACAATTATTCCTTCAATAACACTGATCACTTCTTTAATTATGAAAATACTGCAAATCCATTTATAATACTTAACAATACCATTTATTTCGATGAGTTACCTGAAAAATTTGATTTAAGAGAATACGGTTTTGTTACACCAGTTAAAGATCAGGGATTTATGGGTGCTTGCTGGGCATTTGGTCATATTGCAGCATTGGAATCATCATTACTGAGATATACAAATCAGACCTATTCATTATCTGTGAACAATATGCAAAATACATTGCTTCAATATTCCAAATATGGAAGAGTAACAGCAGTTGAAGGCGGTCGTTATTATTCGGCTATTTCTTATCTGGTTGATTGGTTAGGAATTTTCCCTGAAGAATATGACGGTTATGATGAGCTTGGAAAAATATCTTCATTGTATATTACTCCTGATGATATCCATATTCAGAATGTAGTTGTTATTCCTCCTAGAAATAATGCTCAGGATAATGATTTAATTAAAAATGCTTTAATAAACTATGGTGCTGTAGCAGCTGTTCATCGTGCTGAATTTGATGAAGATGGAATATATTATAATCCTGTTTATTCTGCAATATATTATAATGGTAAGCTTTCTTCAGACCATATGGTTTGTATTGTAGGATGGGATGATAATTTTTCAAGAAATAATTTCAATCCAAACAACAGGCCTCCAGCTGACGGTGCATGGATTGTTAAAAACAGTTGGGGAACTGATTGGGGTGATGGAGGATATTTCTATGTATCCTATTATGACACTTCCATTGCAAACAATCCAAGTGTGGCTTACATAATAAATAATGATTCATACAACAGAATTTATCAGCATAATGTTGGAGGAATTGGGGAATGGTCTGAAACTGCCAAATATTACGCAAACAAATTTATTGCTGATGAAGATGAATTGATTGCAGCCGTTGGAACATTTTTCGATGGCGCCGGCAAAAATTATGAGTTTTCAATAAGTGTAAATAATGTTGAGGTTTATACTCAAAATGGCATCAGCAAATTTGGAGGATATGAAACAATCAAATTGGATAAATTTGTCCAAATCAAAAAAGGTGACACTTTCCTCATTAAATTTAAAAATATGCTGTTTTATGATCGTCTTCTCAGAATTCATGTTGAAAAAGATCAATCTTTTGCAAGTTCCGATGGAAAAACCTGGAAAGATTTATCAACTGAAGATATTGTAGCTATTTTAAAGGCATATACTGTTTCAGATATTAACATCACTAAAAATTTAGAGAGTTATTATAATAATGAAACCATATTTGTTGCTCAAGTTGGTCCTGGCGAAGAAGTTATTTTTGAATTCAACGGTGAAAATGCAACTAGAATCGCAGATGTAAATGGATTAGCCAATCTTACAATAGATGTTGATGTTGGCGGATATCCGATTACTACATACTATAATAACATTTCTATAGTCAATTATGTTCTTATAAAAAGCACAATCGTTTCATCTGATGTTACAAGAGGTTACAACAGCAATTACAATTATAAGCTACAACTGTTAGATTCATCTGGAAATCCTTTAAACAAAACTGCAGTTCCAATTGCTATAAATGGTAAATTTAAGAATTATACTTGTGATGAATCAGGATATATCACTCTTCCATTCACTAAATTGACCAAACAGCAAACAATTACTGTTGTAAATCCGGTTACCGGCGATAACAGACTTACTAAAATTGTAGTTAAATCAAGGTTCAGTGGTGCTAGCAATGTTGCAATGTATTACTTTGACGGATCCAAGTTCAAAGCAAGGATTGTTGGTGATGATGGTAACTTTGTCGGTAAAAATCAAGTAGTGACCATTAAACTCAACAAGAAAACCTACAAAGTAAAAACCGATTCCAAAGGTTATGTTACTTTGAAAATACCAAACACTTTAAAACCAAAATCCTATAAATTAACTGCAACATACAAAGGTCAAACTATTAAAAAGACTATTAAAGTTAAACAGAACCTTAAAACCAATAAATACTCTGTTAAGAAGTCTGCTAAAAAACTTGTGGTTAAAGCAACACTCAAAAACGGCAAAACTGCTTTAAAAAACAAAAAGATAACATTAAAAATAAAAGGTAAGAAAATAACAGCTAAAACTAACAAAAAAGGAATAGCTAAATTTACCATCAAGAAAAACATTATCAAAAAACTAAAAGCAGGCAAAAAATATACAATGCAGGTTACTTACCTCAAAAACACAATAAAAACAACTTTAAAAGTCAAACGTTAGGGAAATATTTAGGATTTAGCAAACAGCTAAGGTATTAGTCATTTAAGCAGGAATTGATTGCCGTGATGTATATATTTTAACTTTTTAAATATTTCATCAGCATTTCATTTGCAATTTGGATTGTTATTATCTGAAGCATTGTGTAATCAATACCTGTTTTAACTAATATTCTTTGTAACATAATCAAATTTAATCATGTCAACTTTTCCAGCACGTTTCATAACTCTTTTATATTTTTGATAATAGTAGTAATTCGTCAATGAATGTTTATAAATTTTTAGTAACATGGACATTAGAGTATATGTTACTCTTAACAGGCCATGAATATTAATTATTTTCTTTTTTTTTAATTGGACTGCTTTCAATTCATGTGATTTTACTTTGTTTTAGAAAGTTGGCATATATCTAAAATTTAAATTTCATCATGTTAAAAATAAAAAAATATGAGTGAGAATTTAATCTCACTTTTTGATTGTAATTTTTACAGTTTTACTTGATTTTTCATAGGTGTTGTCACCAGCATATTTAATGGAAGCTTTGTATTTTCCTTTTTTGGTCAGTTTGAGACTAAAAGTTGCCTTGCCTTTAGTGTTTGTTTTTGCGGTGTAGGTTTTTCCATTAATTTTTAGGGTAACTTTTTTGCCTGCTTTAAGGTATTTTTTTCCGTTTACAGATGAGCCCTTTATTGTTTTCAGGGTCACTGTGTATTTTTTGGTTTTTGCCTTTGCCTTGAATGTTTTAGCGGCGGCAGTAATTGATGTTTTTTTCTTTTTGATTATAATCTTGTGAACTGTCATGGATGCATTGTAGTTTTCATCACCTAAAAATACCATTGTAATGGTGTATTGGCCAGCATTTTTCAAGTTGATTTGTACAGTTGCTATTCCGTTTTCATCAGTTGTTCTGTTTAATTTAATGCCCTTATAACCAATGGACACGGTTTTGTTTTCAAGAGGATTGCCTTTACCATCAACAAGTTGGAAAGTGAAGTATCTTCCTCTTTCACCTGCATTATAGTCGCATGCATATTGGTTAAATTCGTTTGAAACAAATGCTGTTGAATCTCTTACAGATTCAGAGCCGGGGAAATTGATTGTAGTATTAGTTGGCAAGATGTAATCATCACCTGCATAGGCAATTTCAACTAATGCATTAGATGTTATGTAAATTACGAATTGCCCATTCTTATCAGTTGTAGTATTTGCCTGAATGTCATTGATTTTATAAGTAACTGTTGCATTAGCAATTGTATTCTCAAAACTGTTAACTAAAGCACCTTTGATAAAGGATTTATCTATTGTCATGTTGACAAATTTACTGTCGCAATGTGCTGGCAAATCTTTGGTATACATTTTTAAGGATACTGTTTTATTTTTTTCAGCCAAATCTTCAGTTTTATTATTATTTGTCAAAAAGGAGGTATTTTTAGGGTAATGTTGCATGGATTTTTCTATTATTGGTGCGACATTTTTAATCATCACTACAGATACATTGTCTCCTTTTGAAATTGGAATTTCTTTTGACAGTTTCACGGTATGGTAACCGTTGTAAGGTTTTGTTCCGTTTTCCTGATGTTTTAATTCTCCGTTCACATATATTTCAAGGGTATATTTGTTGTCTTCTTTGGAGAAATATGTTCCAACTGCACTTATCAAATCATTCCC
The DNA here is from genome assembly GCA_017473945.1 of Methanobrevibacter sp. Classification (GTDB taxonomy): domain Archaea; phylum Methanobacteriota; class Methanobacteria; order Methanobacteriales; family Methanobacteriaceae; genus Methanocatella. Next base: position 5,465 of record JAFUIW010000029.1, read on the forward strand.
TATGGATTCGTAATTATTTTGATATTTAAGAGGAGTCTGTTCATTTTCAAAATAGGATATCTCTCCTCCGAGGTCGGTTTGATAATTTTTAGTGTAATTTTCCGTGTTTTCTATAATATATGCAATTCCATTAATCATTAAAGAAAAACTTGTATCGTAGTATGAGATGTACATGTATCCTTTATCTCCAAAGCTTGTGCCCCAGCTGTTTTTGATAATGAATGCCCCATTTCCAGGAGGGGTTTCTTCAAAATTGCTTGCAGGAAAGTTATCGTCCCATCCAACAACAGTGATTGCGTGATCTGCTGTATCTGACTCATAATTATAGTATGCAAAGGTTTTTTCATTATAATATTCGTCATCATGACCATATGAAGTTGTTAAAGCACCATATTTCAATATTGTCTTTTTAATGTCCTCTTTGGTTGTGTAAACTGTGCCGTCAAACAGTATTGCTGCATCTTGGATGTGGAAACTTTCATTTGTTGCTATTGTGGGTGAAATCTTACCCAATTCGTCGAAAGTATCATATTTTGTAGGTATTACTCCTCTCCAGGATAAAAGATAAATTAATCCTTCTTCCTGAGTTCCTCCTTCAAATAATTCTTTACTACCATATTTTGAAAATTTAACCATATTGTTTTGAAGATTGTTTTCGGAAAGGTCATATGTTATTCCGGTTGCCCTTAACAATGCAGATTCAAGAGCGCCTATTGTTCCAAAAGTCCAGCATGCACCCATTGTGCCTTGATTTTTAACAGGTGTTACCCATCCCCAGTCACGTAAATCGAATTTGGCTGGAAGATTCGCTATGTCAATACTATTGTTGATGATTTTGAGAGGTATGCCTTTCTCTTCAACGATTGTTGCGTAATCTGTGTTGTTTAGGGATAATTTATCATTAAATAAACTGCAGTTTTCACATGTGATGTTGGAAAAGACTCCATAAACAGCTATTGTATTATTTATGAAAGTAGATTTTTCTACAATAACGTTTCTGCATGAATAGGCATAAACTGCGTTGTCTTTATTGTTTTGGAAAAAGTTTTGTCTTATTGTCGGTTTTGTTTCGAATAGGTATATTGCAACACCGTCTCCTTCATTTAATACCACATTGTCAGTAAAGTTATTTCCAATGATAGTTGCGTTTTTTGATTGGGTGATGAAAATTGCACCTCCGTCGTATAGGGAAATGCATTTTTCAAAGCTGTTGTTGCAAAGGAATATATTTTTACCTAAGTTAAGAATCGCTCCTCCAAAATCTCCAGAGGTGCTGATGAATTTATTGTTGTTGATTGTCGCTGTTACTGCGGTTCCCCCATCTTCACCATCTAAAAAGATAGCTCCAGCATTTTTAACTGAAGTTGTGTTCTCGAATGTGGAGGAATCTATTACAAGATTGGTTCCCTCTTTAATTGCAATTGCACCTCCAGTTTCATTTGCATGAAGGTTTTTAAAAATAGATTTTTTAATTACTGCATTCCCTGCACTGTATACAGCTGTGGCATATTTTGCCTGTGAATTTAAAAAGGATGAATTTTCAATTAAGAGGTTTGATTGCTTTTCAGCATATATCATGGAAAAGGTTATGTCTGTGAAATTTTTAAATGTGCATCCTGTAATCGTTGCAGAGGTGGCTGTTTTCAATGCCCCTCCCATGTTGGCGCTATTTGCAATGAATGTTGAGTTGATGATATTGAGATTTCCGCTAGAAAATATTGCACCACCATCCTTTGCATGATTGTTTTCAAAGGTTACATTGACTAGTGTAATATTTCCCCTGGAGTTTATTGCCCCTCCTGAATCATCACAGTTAGCATTTATTAGTTTAAGGTTGGATATGGTGATGTTATACCCTGAAATTTCGAATATTTTTGCTTGAGACTTCCCGTCAATTGTATGTCCGTTACCATTTAAACTAAAATTTGCTTTTTCAATCTCAATTCCACTATAGTAAGCTTTATCTGTCGAATTATCGAATAGGTAATCCTGAGTTAGTACAATACTATCCTCACTATCTTCTATGTCATCTTGCAGTGATGTGAAGTTTCCGGCGGAAACCGCACTGATGGATATGAATAGTATTGTCATTAATATTAAAAGAATTGTTATTTTTTTCAAGTTTTTCATCTCCATGTTTAATATTTTACTATTTATTTTTGATTAATTAAAAATATTATGTATGTATGTGGTGATATCTATGCATGTAATTGCAAAAAAGTTTTAAAAAAATAATCCATTTAAATTATATGGTTATGAGATGATGTAATAGATAATGTTAGTTAATGTTGGAATTTGCAATTTTAAATACAAAATAGGTGATGGTGCTAAACATCAGTATTATAAACAAATATTCTAATGTATTTGTGAGTATGTTGCCTGTCACTAAACTGAAACCGTAGTTTCCAATCAGATGATTCCAGAAATCAACTGCAATTAATGAATAGGCTCCTAATATAATTATTATAACATATATCAACTTATTTTCAAATTTGTTGAACAGTTTGGTCAGGTTTACTCCAAGATGCATTCCCAACACGATTACGCTGGCATATGCAAAGATTTTGTGAAGATAGATTGTGGTCAGGTTTCCGATGTTCATAAATGTTAAAATGTTTTGGCTGGATAGGAGCCCGGTAATACAGGTTGCTGAAAATGTAATAATAAATAAAACATTTATAATCAGCATAAAACTTCTTTTAAATGAGTATTTTCCTTTGGTAATTGCTTTGAAATAATTTCTGTTCAGGATTAAATGGATTAAAACCAATATTATTAAGCATATTCCGATTATCTCATGAATTTCACTTGGAAGATATACTCTTGAATATTCCAGAAGCATCAATATGAACATCAAGATGTCCACAACTATCTTTTTCATATTATAAACCCAATCCTTTTAGCCATTCTATTGTTTTTTGTTTTCCGTCATCGCTTCTTGCGGTTTTGCCGTCCAGAGCCAATCCGTCAGTGTTCACGTTTGCCTTTGATAATTTTGATTGCACTGTTGAATAGGTTCCTGCATCTCCTGATCCTTCATGGGTATTGAAGATGTAGACGTCCTTGCCGGTGAAGTCATAGTCTTCCATTAATGTGTACATTATCATCGGAAGGTCTCCCCACCAGATCGGATAGCCTATGAATACTGTCTTGTAGCTATCAAAATTATCAATCTTGTTTTGAATCTGAGGTCTTGCGTTGTCATCCTTTTCTTTTGATGCAAGTTTGGTGCATTCATCATAATTGTCGGGGTACTTATCTATAGGAACTACCTCAAATGAGTCAGCTTTCAAATATTCCTTGATGTAGGATGCTACCATTGCGGTGTTTCCGACTTCAACATTTCCCACATTGTAGTTTTCACCTGTTCTTGAAAAATAGATGACTAAAATGTCACTGTCTGTGCTATTTTTGTTTAAAATGTCATTTGCTTGTGTTTCCGCATCGCTGATTGCAGTAACTTCGCTGATTCCCAGTCCCAGAATCATTAGGGTGATTGTAAATAGGATGATTTTTTGTTTCATGTTAATATGTTGACAGTTACAACATTTATATATTTTTGTTTAGTTAGGATTGACTAACTGGGCATTTTAAATAATGTTTTTTTGATAATATTAAATAATTAATTAATCTAAGTTGACAATCATGACAAAAGATTTAGTTACCTGTCCTATAGAAAATACCTTGAAGTTAATCAACAGAAAATGGACAATTGTCCTGATTCGCGACATGTTCAACGGAAAAAAGTATTTTCGTGAGTTTGCTGAGAATAATGAAGGCTTGTCCAATACTGTTCTTTCAGATACGTTAAAATATATGGAAAACAATGGGTTGATCTTCAAAAGGGATAGTGAGTATTACCTGACTGAAAGGGGATTAAGATTAAATAGGATATTGTATAAGATGGCAGTATTTGGTCTTGAAGAGCTGGAATGTGGTGATGAAGGTGACTTGGAGATAATTGACATGTTTAAAGAATATTATGCAAGATTATTGAATGTTGGTGAATAGATGAAAGCGGCAATATTGAACAAGAAAAATTCTCCATTGGAAATAACTGAAATTCCAATTCCTGAAATAGGCGCTGATGAAGTACTGGTTAAAATCATGTATGCTGGAGTAAATCCTCTAGACAACATGATTGTACGGGAGGAAGTGAAGTTAATAACTCCCTACAAATACCCTTTGGTAATGGGAAATGAATTTTCAGGGGTTGTGGAAAAGGTTGGAAGCAATGTTTCAGGTTTTAGTGAAGGGGACAGGGTTTTTGCCCGTATGCCTCTGGATAAAATTGGCACATTTGCCGAATACGCTGCAATCAGTAGGGATGCCATATCAAAAGTTCCTGATTATTTAAGCTTTGAAGAAGCAGCATGTGTTCCATTAACCGCTTTGACTGCGGTACAGTCATTTGAACTAATGGATGTAAAAGAGGGTGAAAGCATTTTCATTTCCGGTGGAACCGGAAGTCTTGGAGCCATGGCAATACCGATAGCTAAAAGTTTAGGTCTTCACATCATTACAAGTGGTAGTGAGAGAAACCGACAAAGGGTAATGGATCGGGGGGTTAGTGAATTCATTGACTATAAAACTCAGGATTACTCTGAAATACTGTCTGACGTTGATTATGTGTTGGATACCTTGGGTGAATCAGAACTTGAAAAGGAATTCAAGATATTGAAACCTGGAGGGTCACTGGTGTCTCTTAGGGGTCTTCCTAATCATGAATTTGCAAAAAGAATGGGATTGTCATCTGTTAAAAAATTATTATTTAAATTTGCAGGACTGAAATTTGACAAGATGGCAGCCAAAAAGAATCAGAAATACTATTTCCTCTTTGTTGAATCAAACGGAAAACAACTTGAAAAGGTTTCCAGGATTTTTGAAGAGAAAAAAATTAAACCATCTGTTGACACAGTCTTTGAATTAAGTGATGTTAACAAGGCTTTGGATAAGGTTGATAAAGGCGGTTCCAAGGGTAAAACTTTAATTAAAATTGGGGAATGATTATTTTCTGTGGTTTTCGTATGATGTTAGATATTCGTCTAGCAAATCATACAATTCTTTTTTTGTATTCATTTTGAAAAGTCGGGGTTTGATTTCATAGCTTCCTGGAAGATTTTTCATATAGTATGCCGCATGGCTTCTCATTTCAGGAATTGCTATTTCTTCGCCTTTTAAATCAACAAGCAAATCAGCATGCCTTTTTGCCATGGCTATTTTTTCATGGGCACTGATTCTTTCAGGCTCAATTCCTTTATCAATATAGTCAATACATTGTTTTACAAGCCATGGATTTCCCCTTATTGCTCTTCCAATCATTATGGCATCACAGCCTGTATCGTCAAGCATCCTTTTGGCATCATAGCATGTCCAGATATCACCGTTTCCGATGACTGGTATTGAAAGCTCATCCTTAATCTGTTTAATCAATGACCAGTCTGCGGGAATGTCATATCTGTCTTCCTTGGTTCTTGGATGAACTGCAATGGCAGCGGCTCCCGCATCCTCAACAATCTTTGCTATTTCAAGTGCATTGATACTGTTTTTATCCCATCCGCTTCTGATTTTAACTGTAACTGGTATAGGCACTGCATCAACAACGGTTTCAATTATTTTTTGAGCCTTTTTTGGATCTTTTAAAAGCGCACTTCCTGCTCCGCTTTTGATGGCAACTTTTCTTACAGGGCACCCCATATTGATGTCAATGATGTCGGGTTTCATGTATTCATAAATGAATTTTGAAGCTATTTCAAATGATTCTGCCTCGGCTCCAAAAATCTGCTGGGAAATTGGCCTTTCATCTTCGGTCATGTAAAGCATCTCTTTTGTTTTGCGGTCATGGTACATTACGGCCTTGTCTGAAACCATTTCTGTTTCAATCAGTCCGCAGCCCATGGATTTCACAATTCTTCTAAATGCTGAATCACATATTCCTGCCATAGGTGCCAGAACTACCTGATTGTCTATTTTAACATTGCCAATTTTCCATTTCATTAAAAAACTCTCAAAAATAATTTGTTAATATATAATTTTAGAAAAATAGATTAATTAATTTTTTGCAAATTAATTGTCTTAAAAAAGAAGATGGGACTATTTAGTTAAATAGTCCGTCGAATAATCCTTTAAGGGAATTTGTATCAGTGGTATTATTGAAAACGTCTGATACTTCAGAGGTATAGTTGTCAACGTCTCCTTGAACGTTTTGTATTTGTTCAATACTTGACGCGAGGTTTTCTATATCGCTGTTTGTAATGTTAATGTTGTTTACAACTGTGTAATTATTAATAATATTTACAATAGTTTGGTGATCTGTAACATTTTTCTCTTTAACTGTCTCTTTTACATCATCAACTAAATCGGATATCTTGTCAGCGCTGACATTTGAATTTTGGACAATTTCGGATTGTGTATAAATTTCCTTGTTAGCGGCTTCTTTTACGGTTTCCGGAATTTCAACATTGGTTACCTCTTCATAGGAATTCATGATTCCTGCAAGTGCAGATTCACCTGTTGCAGTAACCGGACTTGTTACATAAACATGTCCTGCAGTAATTCCTGCTGATTTTAAAGCTGAAATGTACATGTCTCCGGTAATTGTAGTGATTTTGGATTTGTCTACGCTAACTTCGAGATTGTCATTTTCATTTAAATCAACAAGAGCTGATGAAAATATTTCATTTGAATTGTATGTTCTTCCGGTTATTGAAGTTGAAATCTTGTTTACCTCATCGGCGGTAATTATTTTTGATGTAATTTTGTACATGTCTACTTTAGCTTGTTGTTCAAAGAAGTCATCTACAGTATTCTTATAGTCTGCGTTGTGGTGAGTTGTTTCACCGTAAGTTATCACGACTTGGCTATCGCTAGTGGAAAATCCTGCTGGGATAACCATTCCGACTAAGATTATAGATAATATAATTATGCCTATTGTGCTCTTGCGCATATTATCACCTCATTATAATAGCAAATCTTAATTGTACCTTTTAGTATTTAAATGTATATTATTTGTTATTACATTTTTTTAATTCTCGTAAACTTTACACATATTCAGCAACTTTTATATGTTTTCAAATCAAATTTAAACTTATAGTAATTCATTACTATGTTTTATAGTTAATAGATTAAAAGGAGGTGAAAATACGGTAAAGTTAAATAATCGAATAGTATTTGCATTATTGATTTCTATATTGCTTCTGTTTTCTGTAAGCACCGTTTTTGCAGGAGATAATGAAACCATATCTGAGATAGCAAGTGCTCCGAATGACCTGGGAGAAATAACGTCGCACAATGATATAAGTTCTCTTCAGCTTTCGAATGATTCTGTCTTGTCCGCAAATAATAATGTAATTAATATTGTGGATGTGAGGGATTCATACAATGAAAATTCCCATACATGGGATGAGGACGGATTTACCTTAGCCGGAGCTACCGTAAAAGTATATGACTCCAACCATAAGCTGATTTCAACTCATACTACCGATTCAAAAGGTAATGTTGCAATCAAAAACTTGGGTTCAAATAAATATTATTTGGAAGTAAGTTACTCCACTTATGAAACCCAAAAGCTGGATGTCATCGATTTTACAAAGAATAGTGGTACAGTAACCATTAGGGACATAATGTTCACCCCGGATATTTTATTGCTGGTTGACTATAACTCACACAATGAAAAGGTGGATGTGTTGATGAACATGTCCAGAAGGGTAGCTTATATCAGTACAACAGATTTCGACAAGTCCAGGGCATGGTTGGTTGAGTATGCTCAATTTATGCATATTGATATGTTTTCAGAATCTGCATACAGTGTTCTTACAGGACAATATCTAAAGGAACTCCTTGCAAAATCACCTGCAAATGCAAGATACAACGTTGCTTACACATTCAGTGTATTCTCACAACAGATCTTGAATAATACAGGTTTGCATATTGTCGGGGCTTCTCCTGCGAACAATACCTATGACACTATTGAAAATACATATATAGGTTCTTATTTCCAGGCAAGGGACATTGCAGAATCAGATATTCTACAGAGCAATATGAAAAATTATCTAGATTATGTTCGTTACTTAATCAATCCATCAAAATACGCAGACCCGACACTTGATGAGGATAACGCTCCATTGATGTCACCTGAATGCGGATTTTACCATCCTGATTTAGGATTATACACATTAGTGCCTGAAGGAAAATTAATCAACACTTGGATTCGTCAAAATCCGGGTTATACTCACAGTTCAGATGGTAGTTTGAATTGGATGACAGAAGACTATGTTGTTTGGTTAACTGAAACTTTGGATCCGACAGCATTGTTTAAAAAGTTTGAAGACGATTATATCGCTAAATTCCATCCAACAAAATCATTCATTGCTATCGCTTCCTACTATGGTGGGGAAGAAGTGTCAGATGCATTAATCAGAGGTTATGAAGCCAATGGCAGACCTGCTTTCAACATATTTAAAACAGGAACTCAACCGCCAATGTCTTCAATATTGAATACAGTTAACAATATCTCAAAGGTGGGAATATCTGCTGTAAATTCTCTGTGCAGTTGGTCTCTTGACTATGCTAACGGTACTGCAGAGCCTGATTTGACTGATATTGATTTGCATGTATTGAAAGGTATTGTTGAAATATCCGAATACAGTTATAAGTCTGATTTGGGTGCACAGGTTGAATGGACCTATATGGTTACTTATCCAAGTTTTGAAGGAGTATTCGGTCAGGTTGCATTATCTTGGGTTGACAGTTTCGGTAACTCCCATGTTATTCAGGACGGTGTCGACAAGATGGTTCAGTTAAACTGCAAATGGGCTGATTTACATGATTTAAATAATTCCGATAAGAAAGTTGCAATTATGCTTTATAATTATCCGCCAGGTAAAGCAGAAATTGGTGCTTCATACTTGGATGTATTTACTAGTGCTTATGATTTGCTGCTTCAATTATATGCTCAAGGTTATGACATTGGAGGTTCAGTAGAGTATTCAAACTATTATAACAATACTTACCAATTCCTTATCAATTCACAAAATAATTACCAAATCAATGGGTCATTCACTCATTTGGTTTCATTGTACAACTTGACTAGAATTATTTTTGATATGAACAATAAGGGTTCATGGGCTTCAGGTTTGCTTGAAAAATATGTTGAAGAAAATTGGGATGACTTGATGGCACATCATCAATTGATATCACTTAAGGACTTTGAATATTTAACTTCAGACATTAGGGATTCCCTATATTATAACCTTACAAGCTATTGGGGTGACGGTTTAGGTCCTGCAATGGTTTATAAAAACAAGTATATTGTAATTCCTGGTGTTTGGTTCGGTAATGTATTTATCACTTTCCAACCTAGTAGGGGATGGGAAGAAGTCCAGGATTATCACAGTTTAGTTATTCCTCCGCACCAACAGTATGTTTCATTCTACAAATGGATGCAAAAGACAGCAAAAATAAATGCTATTATAAGTATGGGAACTCATGGAACACTGGAATGGTTGCCGGGTGTAAATCTCGGTGCATTTCCGGGAGATTGGACTTTCGAGTTAACAGTAATTCCTACAGTCTATCCTTATATTGTATCCAACCCGGGTGAGGCAATGGTTGCACGTGACAGAAGTTCAGCATTGTTGATCACTCACATGACTCCTGCAATGGTTTCATCTGAGTTATATGGTAATTATACAACTTTAAAAAATTACATCAATTACTATAAGGAACAAATTAGCCTTAATGTAACTTCTAACGCAGATGAATATAGGGAAATGATTGTAAAATTGGCTCCTGAATTGGGTTTCAGAAACTTCTCATCCAAAAACGAAACATTCCAAAACTATATAGATGATTTGCATCACTATCTGGATGATATGGAAGATGACTTCAACACTTATGGTCTTCATACTTTAGGTAAAGTATTGCAAGATTATGAACTGGCCGAAGAGGTAGTTACAATCGTGACTTCCCAGACAAAAATCTATGACCAGCTGGTGGAGTTCATGTATCCTAAACTGAAAGGATTAAGCTTTTATAAGGATATGCAAAAGGACTTCAAGTACACAAATGAAGTTAAAGCCATAAAAGCATTCCTGATGAACTATTCATCTTCATTGGTTAACGGAAGTTCTGCCAAAGACCTAAACAGAAAATTTGGAATTGAAGAAGGCACTGCATTATATAATTCAACACTTTATTGTGAAGACATTATAGCTAATATTCTAGCTAACAACGAATGGAACGCAATTCTACTTGCATTATCTGGACGTTATGTAAAATCCGGTTTATTCGCTGATCCATCATACGGTGATTCAATACCTACAGGATTCGACGGTTACGCTTCAGACCCTACAAGAATGCCATCTCATGCAGCATATGAATCTGCTGTCAAAATTGTTGACATGCTCTTGGCTAATTACTATGAACAGCACGGTAAATGGCCTGAGTTAACATCATTAATCTTATGGGGTACTGAAATATCAAGAACTGAAGGTATTGGTGTAGCGGAATTCCTATATCTGTTAGGATGTAAACCTGTTTGGGCGGACAATGGAAAAGTGCTCGGTGTGGAGCAAATTCCATTAAGCGATTTAAACATAACATTAAATGATGGTTCTGTTGTTAACAGGCCTAGAATTGATGTATTTGCAAGTATGGTAACAAACAACAAAGATTGGATTACTTGGATGTTGACTGCAGTCAATTTGGCTGTCAATGCAACCGGCGAGGATGAAAGCAACAATTATGTTATAAAACATTATGCTGAAAATCCTACTTTGGATAGATTATTTGGTCTTCCAGGTAATGTATTAGAAGGAACCGGTATGTCAAATCTCTTGCCGAATACTGCTGACTGGAACATTTCATCTGTAAATGAATATGCAATGGACATATATTTAAGTAAGGTGTCCTATTCTTGGAAACTGGATGAAAAAGGACATGTTGTCGTTCAAAATGAAAAAGAGAATTATAAGTATTTGCTTGAAAAAGTGGATGTGATTACTCAAAACTTTGACAGTTCATGGAGATTATTCGATTCCGATGACTACTATGACTGGTTCGGTGGTTTATACAATGCTGCAAATGTATTGAAAGAGCAGTCTGGAAAAGATAAGCCAGATACAGCATTCTTTGATATCAGGAACAAAAACAATTACATTTCAAGAACCTATGAAGAAGAAATTGATTTCGAAATTCGTAGCAAATTGTTGAATCCTAAATATTATGAAGTATTGTCTAAAACCGCTGGGGGTATGAACTCTCTTGCATCAAACATGCAAAACATGTATGGATCTCTTGTTCTGAGCGGTGAAAAACTCAACAAGGAATTGGGAGACCAACTGGCTCAACGTAATCTTGATGCACTTGCTGGTGCTAATGATGCTACTTTAGCTCCTGCGGCACAGTCCATGGCAGGTTGGCAAATATATATGGCTGACCAAGGACTTTGGGATGGTGATGCATCAACTGTCCAGAAATTGGTGGATGCATACATGAAAAGTGTTATTGATTATGGTGTGGCATGTTGTCACCACACATGTAAGAACCTTGCATGGAATGCAAAAATCATTCAATTAAGTTCTCTTACTCCTGCACAAAAGCAAAAATTCGCAGAAATTCTTGCTCAGGCTACTAACACTGATCCATTATATCAAATGGATAAATCCGGTGAAACACAAGGCCAATCAGGTAATGAAAACAGTGGAAACAATAATGCAAATGTCTTGACTAATGATACTTCTCAACAACAATCAGAAGAATCAAGCTCTGGAGGCAATACTGCTGCAGGTAATGATGCTTCACAACCTGGAACTGCGAAAACCGCATCAGATTCTCAAAGTTCTCAAGATGCATCTTCCAGTGCAGGAAGCAGTAATGCTTATGAGATTTCTGAAAAATCAACAGCCAAATCTGCTAGTGCAACAGAATCTAGCATGCCGATATTTGTTATCATTGCTGTAATTGCATTGATTGCGATATTTTTAGCAGGATACTGGCGTAATAATGACGACGACTATGATGATTATTAATTAATCATCAACTTTTTTTATTTTTTTTAGTTATTTTTAAATATTATATTTTATCATATCTAATAATATAATAGAAAATTTTTAAAGTTTATTTTAATTAAACTTTCAAATTATATTATTAAATTTATTTGATGAGGTATAATAATGGTTAAAAAAATTAACATTTTAGTTTTATCACTGTTAATTTTACTATCAGTGGGTGCAGTCAGTGCAACTGATGATATAAATTCCACACTTGACAGTGATAACGCTATTTTAGAGGTATCTGATGATGTAGAACTGTCATCAAATTCCCATACCGTCACTCAAAAAAACTATAATCAATATTTTGTTAGTGATGGTCTTGCAGATTCAGTTAAGGCAGGGGATACAATCTATTTAGACGGTTCTCTATCAGATTTAAAGCTAACTGTAAATAAGAAGGTCAATATTGTTGGAACTTCCACAAACAACATGAAAAAATCAATGATTACTTTAACAAGTGATGCATCAGGAAGTACAGTTTCCAACTTGAATATTGCCAATGAGAAAGATGAAACTTACGGCATATTTTTAAACTCCGCAAGCAATTGTGTTATAAAGGATTGTGTTATTAAAAATAAGGGAAAAGCATCCTATGCAATTTGTTTGGCCAATGGTGCAAATTATAATAACGTAACTGACAATGATTTGACCTGTTATGGAGTAACATATGGTCATGGAACCAGATCAACACCAGCTTTGATTTTAAGCGGCTCCCATTATAATTATATTGCAAACAACAAGGTTATGGTTGATGATGCAAACGGCATATATTTATCCAGTTATGCAGGCGGACCGCTGAAAGGTGGAGAGTCTAACTTCAACACTCTTTTCAATAATACTGTCATGTGTAATCCTGCAATATTGCCAACCTCCTGGAGTTATAATATTCAGGTAATGGGTAATAACAACACAATTCAAGCCAATAAAGTGTTAAGAGGTTACAGAGGAATCTCTGCCGCAGGTGTGGGCAATATAATTGTTGATAATATAATTTCCAATGTTACTGGTGCGGATTATAATCATTTAGGTGTTGAAACCGGTGGTGAATATGCTATTGTAGGTTCTTATCACTCCTTAGTTAAAAACAACACTGTCAAAGATTCTAAAATCATCGCAACCGGTGCGGCAATCTCTGTCATCGATGATTCCATTGTTGAAGATAACTGGGCTAACATAACATTTAAAGGAAGAGGAATCACAGCAGCAGGGTCAAATGTTGTAATTAAAGATAATACAGTATTTACTGAGTTAGGTTCCGGAATATATGAAAAAGATGAAGGTTCGGGTCTTTTAGTTAAAGGAAACAAAATAACTTCAGTTTCCGGTGTAGGAATCCTCATTGAAAAATTAAGCAGCAAAAGAATGCCGAAAAATGTCACAATCACCGAAAACACAATAACTACTGGAAATAACGTAGCTATTGACGCATCAGGTGTTCAAGAGGATACTTCCGATATAGATTTGAAGTCAAATGCAGTATTTGAAAAAGAAATCATTTTGCCTTCCGGTAAAATAGACACTTCCAAGCCTACCTATATCTACAATAAAGGTGATACCTATACAATCACTCCGACAAACATCCGTGATTACATCAACGATAATGGTGGATTGACATCAACCGTAAAAGATGGAGATATCTTAAGCTTTGAAGGAACATTCAACAATGAAATAATCTATGTTACAAAATCAGTTAAGATAACCGGAAAAAATCCGATATTCTATAATTCTACATTTAAAGTAACTTCAGGAAATGTTTTTATTGAAAACTTGACTATTCTCAACAACGAAGCTGAAAGGGTAAATGCTTGGGGTATTTTTGTAAATCAGGCTCCTGGTGTAAGGATTATGAACAACAAAATAACCGTAAGTGACCCTAAAGCCGCTTATGCAGTTTATGTTTTACAATCAACCGATATCGATGTGTGGAATAATGAATTGACTTCACAAGGTGAATACCTGACATTCACACTGCTTTCATACGCATGTGAAGACTGCAGTTTTGTTAACAATACCATTCACACAATCGGAACCGGTGAGGCATACAGCTTTGAAGTAGAAAAATGCATTGATGGTAATGAATTGGTCATTAACGGAAGATCATACTGTTTGGATGGTGGGGAAGTCGTAATTGACGGTAAGACTTATTGTCTTGACGGTAACGAACTTGTCATTGACGGTAAAACATACTGTTTGGATGGCAATGAACTTGTCATTGACGGAACCACATATTGCATTGACGGTAATGAGCTTACTATTGATGGCAAGTCTTATACTTGTATTGATGGTAATGAGTTGACTATTGATGGTAAAACTTATTGTCTTGATGGAAATGAACTCACTATAGACGGCAAAACCTATTGCATTGATGGTAGTGAGTTAACCATTGACGGAACCACTTACTGTGTAGATGGTAATGAATACTGTATGGATGGAGCTCACGTCGTTCAGGAAATTTATAGAACATACGGAATTTTATTATTATACTCATCAAATAATTTAATTTCCGGAAATGATGTGAATGTAACCTCCAATTTAGACAAGCAATATTCCACCACAGGTAACAATTCATCTACAAATTCAATTGTAGGTATTGATTTATATTATAACAGTCACAATAATGTATTCAAAGAAAATAATGTATTTGTAACAGGTAATGATAATTATATTTATGGTATGGGTGTATTGGGTTATTACACAGGCCATAACGCTCCTGAAGGTCAAGGCGCTACTAACAATACATTTGAAGACAATACTATTGAACTTGTTGGCCCTTATTTCGCTACCGGTTTGATTGTTGGAGACGAATCTGAAGGAACCGTATTGAAAAACAACATTGTTAATCTGAAAACAAGTGGTGTAACTTATGGTATTACCTTGGAAATGTCCCAAGCTTCCACAATATCAAATAACACTTTCAATTTAGACTCTCAAGAGATTTATGGTATTGATGCTGTTTCTTCAAGTGATAATGCTATTGACAGCAATAATTTGCAATTAACCGGAAAACAAGTTTATGGAATATTGATTTCAAACGGTAAAAACAATAATGTAACTGAAAATGTTGTCAACGCTAAAGGAAATGGCCAAGCTTTAACAATCAGGAATTTGGACTCCTTGGGAATTGGTAACGCAGGATTGTATCTTAAAGACAACTCCACTGGTAATATTGTTAAAGACAATGAGATTACATCAAATAAAAATTATGCAATTTTGGTTGATGATGTTGCTATTAATAATGTTATTCAGAATAATTACTTGGACAGTGAAAAAGGAATTGCTAATAAGGCAATCAATAATTCTAAAGGTAATTCTGTTGCAAATAATTATAAATTTGTAGCTAGTGCAAAAGCGGATTCAATTACTGTGCCATACGTTGGAAAAGCCGAATTAAAAGTGGTATTCGATAAAAGCATAGATGGTGCAATTGTCAAATTCTATGATGTGGATAATAATAACTTTGCAAATTCAACTGTTTCAAACGGTATTGCAAGTGCAAACTATCAATTTGACAAATATGACTATCCTGCTCAATATATTTTCCACACAACCCTTTTAAAAGAAGATTATAAAACTTCTAACTTCGATATTAAGGTCATAGTTTCAAAAGGAAATATTGACTTGGATTTAAATGATTTGTTTGTAATTCAAAAGAAAGATGCAACATTTGTTTCAAAAGTTATTGATGAACTTGGAAATCCAATCAAAGGTGTTACTGTTCAATTCAACAGGATTAGTTCTGTAGGAAGGTTAACTCCAATGGGCAGTGCCGTATCGGATGAGAATGGTACTGTTGAGTTTAAATATGATACTTCCCAATTGGATACTGGTGAATATTCAATTGTTGCTGAAGTAACTGGTGTTGAAAACTATAATGATGCCAATGCAACCGCTAATCTTAAAGTAGCACAAAAGGCATTGATTTCTGGCAATAAAAACTATGCAGTTTACTATGGAAACACAGTTAAATATAAAGTACGTATTTTTGATTTGAATGGAAATGCTGTTGGTGCAGGAAAAGTGGTTACATTTAAAATAAATGGAAAAACAAAGACTGTAAATACAGATAAAAACGGTTATGCTACATATTCCGCTAAATTGAGTGCAGGAAAATATACAATATCTGCTGAATATGAAGGGCATAAAGTGTCTAACACTATCACATTCAAGCCTACAGTAATTGCTAAAAACCTTTCTAAAAAGAAAGCAAAGACCATTAAATACACTGTTAAAGTTTTAAACAAGAACGGTAAAATCTTAAAGAATAAGAAAGTTACATTTAAGGTTAAAAATAAAAAATACACTGCAAAAACCAATAAAAAAGGTATTGCCACTTTAACACTCAAGAATCTAAAAGTGGGCAAATATGCAGTATCTTCCACATATGGTGGATGTACAGTTAAAACTACATTAACTATTAAAAAATAGGGGTTTTTAACCTTTATTTTACTTTTTTTTCAATCTTTTTTTAATTAAATTTAAATAACTTTAAAATAAAATATTACTCAATAGTCAATTTTTTTCCAATTTTATTAGGCTATTCAATTTTAATATATTATAAATGAGGTGTAATTATTAAGTCAAAAACTTTATTTATTTCATTAATCATGTTATGCTTCGTTCTTTTATCTGTAGGAGCAACATTCGCTGCAGATAATGCTTCCGATGTTATAGCTATTGATGATGAAATATCAATCGATGAACCGCTTGCTATTGAACAAGATGTTCAGAAAGTAAGCGCTAATGAAAGTGCTACTGACTCTTCAGCTGCAGTTATTACTCCATCAACTGTTGATCAATATATAAGTGGATCAGGTAAGTTAAATGAGAATGTAACTGCAGATGAATTAGTGTTTGAAGGTACTTTTGATAATTTGAATTTAACTGTTGAACGTCCTATTACAATAACTGGTGGACTTTTCAACGATCCGAATTTTGAAATTTATTCAAGCAATGTCATCTTGAAAAACTTTACTATTCTTCAAGATAAAGGTGTTAGTTCCATTTTTGTTTCAGGAATTTCTGAAACTAATCATACAGAAAATGTAACTATCAATGATGTGCAAATTGGATTTACTGATGACCAAAGCGGCGCCAGTGCAGTTCCAATTGAAGTATTTTATTCTGATAATTTTATTTTAAGCGATTCCAATATTTCATATACTGGTAAGACCAACGGTTATTATGTAAATAATATTATTCGTATTGAATCTTCAAAAAATGCTTTAATTTTTAACAATGAGTTCATTGCTAATTTACTTTCAGTTCCTGTCGGCTGGGCTGAAGAGCCTGCAGGTAGTGGTAATTGGGTAAGCAGCCCTATGAGTGAAGGTATTGTTGTTAAAAATTCTGAAGGTGCTATTTTCAATGGTAATAATTTAACTATTTACTGTGCTAATTTCAGTGGTAGTTATGATACTATTTATGCTGTCGATTTCTCAGGATCTGATAGTGCTGTAATTGCAGGTAATAAAA